>JAYTON010000418.1:0-4630 GCA_043747725.1 Saprospiraceae bacterium | reverse complement strand
AGAAGTTTTAGCACGGATGGCTAAGGGTGAAAAAGTTGACCCAAAGGAATATTATATGCGAACGGCGGCGAGTTTTGAGGTAGCAGATGGAAAATATGCGTGGCTCACCAAATCAGTGGTTGTTTGCGTAGGTGCACGCATGGCTGACCATGTGTTATTGCGGTTTTATAAGGTTCTTTAAAAAAAATAGAAATGGAAAACCAACAACAGCCTTCTTTAAAATATGCTTGGTATGTCGTCTTTATTTTGATGCTCGCCAATATATCTTCTTTTATTGACCGCCAAATATTGGCTTTATTGGTTGCCCCCATTAAGCGGGATTTGCACTTGTCGGATACAGAAATCAGCCTTTTGATGGGCTTGAGTTTTGCTTTATTTTATACTGTTTTTGGCATTTTGATTGGGCATTTTGCGGATAAATACAATCGTCGGAACATCATCATCGCTGGTGTAGCGGTTTGGAGTGTTATGACAGCCTTATGTGGAGGGATTCAAAATTATACGCAATTTTTCTTTGCACGAGTAGGCGTGGGCGTAGGCGAAGCCTCATTGGCACCTTCCGCTTATTCCATGATTACAGATTATTTTCCTAAAAATAAACTCTCAACGGCATTGAGTACTTATTCAATGGGCGTATTTCTCGGAATGGGTTTGGCGATTTTGATTGGAGCCAGTCTGATTGGAGGTTTGCCAACGAGTGGAACTGTGCATATTCCTATTTTTGGCGATATTTTTCATTGGCAAAAACTGTTTATTTACATCGGCTTACCGGGTGTCGTGATTGCTCTTTTGATGCTCACTATCAAAGAACCTGCTCGAAAAAGCAGTACCCTAACCATTGAAAAAGAGCCTACTTTACAAGAAGCCTTAGCTGTTATTTGGTCAAAACGACAAGCGTATATTTATCTATGTATCGCTACATCTTTCACGGCTTTCACCAATTATGGTTCTTCGGCATGGATTCCTACTTATTTCAACCGAACGTTTGGTTGGCAAATGAAAGAAATTGGCTTAAAATACGGCTTAATTGTCACAGTTTGCTCTGCTGCAGGGGTTTTGGCAGGTGGTTGGTTGGCGGATAAGTATCATAAAGAAAATGTAACAAATGGTAAAGTTCGAGTGGGCTTAATTGCAGGTGTGGGTATGCTTTTATCATCTTTCAATTTCCTTTTGAGTGACCCCAATATGATTTTATTATCTTTAGCAGTGCCTGCATTTTTCCTATCTTTTCCGTTTGGCGCAGCAGTAGCAGCCGTTCAGGAAATTATGCCGAATCGCGTACGGGCATTGGCATCGTCTATTTTCCTATTTTTCATCAATATTATTGGAATGGGTGGAGGTCCTTATTTAGTCGCTTTCTTTACAGATTCTGTCTTTCACGATGAAAAAATGATTAAATATTCGCTCATTGCCTTGTATTTGGTGGGCGGTTTGGCAACTACATTATTCTATTGGTTGGGTTTAAGACCATATAAAGAGGAGATGGCAATTAGATAAGCACCCCCCCGTATATTTCGGATATGGGATTTCGGATTTCGGGAATAAGTTTACCTTTTATTTGTAATACAATTATTTTTATTAAAAAACAAGCACATGTCTGATTATATTTCACTCAATAATATATCCTCAAATTTGAAAGTTGAGGTCAAAGACAATATCCTCATTGTTGCTCTCAATCGTCCTGAAAAGCGCAATGCTATTAATGATGAAACGATTTTAAGCATTGAAAAAATCTTTTCTAACATACCCGAAGGTGTCAAATGCGCTATTATTTATGGAGAAGGCAAGCATTTCTGTGCAGGTCTCGACCTTTCAGAACTCACTGAGCGCAATGCCGTACAGGGCGTTTTTCACTCTCGCATGTGGCATCGCGCCCTGGATAAAGTACAATTTGGAACTGTGCCAGTCATAGCGGTTTTGCATGGGGCCTGTGTGGGTGGTGGCTTAGAGTTAGCGAGTGCTTGTCATATTCGAGTGGCTGAAAACTCTACTTTTTATGCTCTGCCCGAAGGTCAACGAGGCATTTTTGTAGGCGGCGGTGCATCGGTTCGCTTGCCCAAACTTATAGGCATGGCACGTATGACGGATATGATGTTGACTGGTCGAGTACTCAATTCTACTGAGGGGGTCAATTACGGTTTATCGCAATATCTCATAAACGATGGCGAAGGCATGGAAAAAGCCTTGGAATTGGCTCAAAAAATAAGCAATAATGCAGGTATGACCAATTATGCCCTCATGCACGTACTCCCACGTATCGTGGAAGCAGGGCAGGATAGTGGCTTGATGATGGAATCGCTCATAGCTGCCATTGCACAGGATTCGCCCGAAGCCAAAGAGCGTTTAAAAGATTTTTTAGAAGATAGAGCTAAAAAAGTAGGAGAATAATGGACTTAAAACAAACACCTTTTTTAAAGATAAAAACCATCAAAATTGACATCAGAGCGATGTCGAATCCGAAATCCGAAATCTCAAATCCGACATCCAATCAGGGGGGTGTTGTTTTGAAATCAATGGTTCAACTCAAAAAGAGTCCACATCGGATGACGCAACGCCTTATTCATTGGGCTAAAAAAACGCCTGATAAGGTTTTTATCGGTCAAAAAGATTCTAAAGGCAATTGGCGTACACTGACTTATGCTCAAACTTATGAAAAGGTTAAAACCATTGCTCAATATTTATTACGAACCAATCTTTCACCCGAAAGACCTTTAGCCATTTTATCTGAAAATAGTATAGAACATGGCTTGATGGCTTTGGCGGCATTGCATATCGGCATACCGTATTCTGCAATTGCGCCAGCATATTCCTTGAAATCGACGGATTTTGAGAAGTTAAAGCATACGATAGATTTGCTTACGCCCGGGCTGATTTTCGTTCAAGATGGGAAGCAATATGAAAAAGCTTTGAATGCTGTTGCAAAAGATATTGAAATTATTGCAGTCAATGACCCCCTCAGCAATCATGTTCATTTTAAAAAATGGACGATACCGCCAAAAGGAATTATTAATGATTTAGGGAATATTATTGTCAATAGTAAATTTAAAGAAATACAGCCTGATACCATAGCCAAAATCCTCTTCACCTCTGGCTCAACAGGCTTGCCAAAAGGCGTTATCAATACGCATGGCAATATCACGACGAATTGGCAACAAATCACTCAAACGTTTCCGTTTATGCAAAATGGAGGCTTGACTTTTATTGATTGGTTGCCTTGGAATCATGTTTTTGGTGGCAATCATAATTTTGGTTTGACTCTTTTTAATGGCGGTTCGCTCTATATTGATGAAGGCAATCCGACCCCAAAAGGCATACATAAAACGGTTGAAAATCTACGAGATATTGCACCCACCATGTATTGCAATGTGCCTAAAGGGTTTGAAGATTTAATCCCTTTTTTAAAAGAAGACGCCGCTTTGTGTAAGCATTTTTTTAGTAATTTAAAACTTTTATTCTATGCGGGGGCAGGTATGCCACAACACGTTTGGGATGATTTGGAGCGATTGGCTTATGAAACGACGGGCAAGCGCATTTTGATTTCATCAGGATTGGGTATGACAGAAACGAGTCCTTCTTCTATGTTTAACTCGCATTTTGGCAGTTTTTCGGGTATGTTGGGTGTACCTGTTGCGGGTATGGAACTCAAACTTGTACCGAATGGCGGCAAATTAGAAGCCCGTTTTCGAGGAAAAAATGTCATGCCTGGCTATTGGCGCAACCCCGAAGCCACTGCAAAAGCCTTCGATACTGAGGGGTATTATTGCACAGGCGACGCCCTCAAATTTGTTGATGAAAACGACCCGAACAAGGGTATGATATTCGATGGACGCATTGCCGAAGATTTTAAATTGGATACAGGCACTTGGGTCAGTGTCGGGGTTTTAAAAGCAAAATTAATAACAGCAGGTAAGGGTTTGATTCAAGATGCAGCTATTACAGGGCATGATAGGTCATTTTTAGGGGCAATTATTTTTCCAAATATTGAATTTTGTAAAAAAATAAGCGGATTGGATGAACAGGCGACTTTGGAAGAGATTATAAATACCCCCTCAGTATTGGCGGCATTACAAGCGGTTTTGAATACTTTTGCAACGCAAAGTACAGGCAGTTCGACGCTTATTAAACGGGCTATTTTTGCTGATTTTAATTTGTCAATTGATAAAGGAGAAATTACGGATAAAGGGTCAATTAATCAGCGGATGATAACTGCCAATCGAGCGGAATATGTGGAGATGATTTATAAAAATCCAATTACTTTACCTGTTTTAGAAGTGCAAAAATGATTTATCGCCAAGCCAAATCCAATGAAGCAGAAGCCATAGCCACCCTCCACGCCAAGAGTTGGCAAGTGGCTTACAAGGGTATATTGTCCGATGATTTTTTAGAAAATGAGGTTGTAGAAAATCGCTTAAAAATATGGACAGAACGCTTTGCTCATCCTGCGGAAAATGAATTTATATGCGTGGCTGTTGAAGATGAAGAGCTGAAAGGTTTTGTCTGTGTTTATGGCAATGATGATGCAAAATGGGGCGCTTTGATTGATAATTTACACGTTTTACCTGAATTGAAAGGTCAGGGGATAGGCAAGCGATTGATGTACGAAGCAGCCAAATGGGTATCTGACAATTAT
>JAYTON010000417.1:0-4414 GCA_043747725.1 Saprospiraceae bacterium | reverse complement strand
GGAATTGTTTAATTTTACCGTTTTAATAAGAGAAATAGATATTATTCAATTATTACATGCGCCAGAGGCGCAACATATCGGTAGAAAAAAATAGATGATAGATATTATTCAATTATTACCCGATTCAATAGCCAATCAAATTGCTGCCGGAGAAGTCATTCAGCGACCCGCTTCTGCTGTGAAAGAACTTTTGGAAAATGCGATTGATGCAGGGGCAAGCACTATAAAATTGATTTTAAAAGATGCAGGCAAATCTCTCATCCAAGTGATTGATGATGGCTGTGGCATGAGCGAAACCGATGCCCGCATGAGTTTTGAACGCCATGCTACTTCCAAAATTCGACATGCCGACGACCTTTTTAATATACGCACAATGGGTTTTAGGGGCGAAGCTTTGGCGTCTATTGCCTCTATTGCGCAAGTGGAACTGAAAACACGCAGGCGGACGGATGAGTTGGGCTGCAAAATAGTTATTGAAGGCTTTGAATTGAAAACCCAAGAGCCTTGTCAATGTCCTGCAGGAACCAATTTTCAAGTGAAGAATCTGTTTTTTAATGTACCTGCACGACGCAATTTTTTGAAATCTAATACCGTAGAGTTGCGCCACGTGATGGATGAATTTGAGCGCGTGGCGATGGCGAACCCCTCAGTATTTTTGAGTTTACATCACAATGGACAAGAGGTTTTTCATCTTCAAGCGGGCAATTTGAGGCAACGCATAGTCGGTCTTTTTGGAAAAGATACGAATAAGAAATTAGTGCCTGTTGAGGAACAAACTGACGTCGTGAATATCACAGGATTTGTTGGGAAACCTGAATTTTCTAAGAAAACACGAGGTGAACAATTCTTTTTCGTGAATAATCGCTTCATCAAAAGCCAATATTTGAACCATGCGGTGCAAGCGGCTTTTGATGATTTGATGCCGAAAGATTCATTCCCGACTTACTATATTTTTATTGAAATTGACCCATCGAGGATTGATATAAATGTGCATCCTACGAAGCAGGAAATAAAATTTGAAGACGAGCGCATCGTCTATAATTATCTGAAAGTGGCGGTGCGTCATGCGCTCGGACAGAGCGCAATTACGCCCATGTTGGATTTTGATCAAGAGCAAGGTTTAGGTCAACCTTATACGATTCCGCGCTCGGCTGTCAAACCGCCTGAGCAGAGAGGGAATTATGAGACGCGGCAGTCCAATTTTGAGCAAGTCAAAAATGATTTGAATTTTAAAAAACCGTCAACGCTCGAACGCTCGAACCTTGAAAATTGGGAAAAACTCTACGAGGTTTTTGATGTAAAAGTGACAGAAACCATTGAAAATCAAGAGTTTATAAATGAAAACGACCATTATCAAGAAGACAATGAAGGGGAAACTCTGACCTTTCAAAGCAATTTTGAAACGTCGGAAGCACCCTTCATGCTCGATGATACTGAGGGGTCATTTTCAAAACAGCAACGCGAGCCGTACCAAATTCATAGCTCTTATATTGTGAGTCATATCAAATCGGGTTTCCTTTTGATTGACCAACAAGCGGCGAGTGAGCGCATTTTATATGAAAAATATTTAACGCTTTTAGAAGAAAAACACGTTTCCACACAAACGCAGTTGTTTCCTAAAACGCTGCATTTTTCACCCAGCGATTCAGCGATTTTGAAGGAAATATTGCTTGAAATCAACCATTTAGGCTTCGATGTGCAGGAATTTGGCAGCGATACTTTTATCGTTCATGGTCTGCCAAGCGATTGGACGCATCATAAAGATGAGCAAAAAGTCATCGAAACATTGCTCGAACAATACAAAACTGAGGTGGATTTTCAGCTCAATATTTCCGAGCGCATTGCGCGTTCGATGGCACGTTCAGCTGCTGTGAAGCGCGGCAACCCCCTCAGTAATCGGGAGATGCAAGAGCTGATTGATCAACTTTTTGCTTGCGCGATGCCGTTCAAAAGTCCTTCGGGGAGAAATTGTTTTATCTCTTTTGATTTGGAGGATTTGCAGAAGCAATTTTTACAATAGATTCAATATCAATTCATTACAAATAAATTTTTTATGAATTTTAACAATATCACGCCTGTTGTCAAAAACCTTTTAATTATCAATATATTGGTTTACTTCGGTGCTATGACGCTTGGTAGTTCGTTGGGTGAGGGTTTTATCAACGATTGGTTAGCGGTGCATTACCCGACTTCAGAGTTCTTCAAACCCATTCAGTTGATAACTTATATGTTCATGCACGGTAGCTTGACGCATATACTTTTCAATATGTTTGGTTTGTATATGTTTGGTCCGCCTGTTGAGTATATTTGGGGAGCAAAACGCTTTTTGATTTATTATTTATTCACGGGCTTTGGAGCTTTAGCTTTGGATTTTGCCGTCAAATATTATCAACTTAATTTTACGGATATTTCACCCATAGAAGCGATGATGCTGATAGATACGCCGATGGTGGGTGCTTCTGGTGCTATATTTGGCTTATTGGCGGCATATGGTTTTTTGTTTCCCAACAATATCATCATGCCTTTGTTTCCACCGATACCGATGAAAGCGAAGTATTTTGTCATGATTTATGGCGGTATTGAGTTGTACTCTGGCATCAGCAATATGTCGCATTCTACTTCCAATATTGCCCATTTTGCGCATGTAGGCGGTGCATTATTTGGCGTTTTACTGATGTTGTATTGGAATAATGGTGGGAAGCTGGGACGGTAGTAATTTTAAAATATAAGAAAAATGAGTGATTTAAGTTGGCTCTCCCGTTCCGCGCTTTTGGTCAAACAAGATGGGGTGGAGTTATTGAATAAAAAGCACGTTTTGGTTGTTGGCTTGGGAGGCGTGGGTTCTTATGCTGCTGAATTTATTGCTCGCGCGGGGATAGGTGAAATGACAATAGTGGACGGCGACGTAGTTGACCCGACCAATCGAAACCGCCAATTGCCTGCTTTAGCTACCAATCACGGCGTATCGAAAGCGGACATTATGGCGGAACGCTTAACCGCTATCAATCCCGATATTATACTTCATGTGATAAAGGATTTTCTCACACCCGATAAAGCTGAAAATATCTGTGATATTGCACCTTATGATTATGTGATGGACTGCATTGATAGTATTTCGCCGAAGCTTTACCTCATTGTTGCGGCTAAAAAAAGGGGGTTGAAAATCGTCAGTTCGATGGGTGCAGGCGGCAAGATGGATGCTACGCGCTTGAAGGTAGCAGACCTCAGGGATACTCATAATTGCCATTTTTCACTCCGAATTCGCAAAAGATTGAAGAAAAAAGGGATAGATAGGGGCTTAATCACTGTTTTTAGCGACGAGCCTTCGACCAAAGAATCGCTCATCATGACCGATGGCTCTAATTTTAAAAAATCCGCTTACGGCACTATTTCTTACTTGCCCGCTGCATTTGGTGGCGTTTGCGCATCCGTCGTTTTAAGGGATTTATTAGGTATGAAAATTCCGCTTTATCGCAATAAAGAATTAGATGAAATGAAAAAACGTCGAACAGATTACGCTATAAAAGTTAAAACAGTTAAGAAAGTAGAGCCACCTTTTTGGGGAAATTGGGTTATTTAGTTGGTTATTAATTATTGGTTATTTAAAATCGAGAACCAATAACTAATAGTCAAACTATCATTTTCTCCCAAAATCAGCGGGTATTTCACCCCAATCTTCGGTTTCCCATTTGATGATAGGATTTTGATAGGTGTTGGTATTGAGCCACTTTATGGCGCGGTCTATCAATTCAAAAATCGGTTCATTGCGTGGGGTGCGCACCAGTTCCGTTTTCAATTTTTTATTTCTCACCCATGCAATAGCTGTTCGGGAATCGCTGTAAATAGGCATTGTCAAGTGTCCTTCGCGCTTCAAAAAAGCCAATCCATGCACGAGCGCGAGGAACTCACCGACGTTGTTAGTGCCTTGAGGAAAAGGTCCTTGATGAAAAATTTGAACCTTCGTTTTGGTATAAACACCTCTATATTCCATAAGCCCAGGGTTGCCGCTACAAGCTGCATCTACGGCGATACTCTCTTGGATAATACGTTGATTGCCAGCACTTTGTGGCTTTTGGGTATCCATTTTTTTACTAAAATCATAGTAGTTGGTGTACTTA
Source organism: Saprospiraceae bacterium (assembly GCA_043747725.1). Classification (GTDB taxonomy): domain Bacteria; phylum Bacteroidota; class Bacteroidia; order Chitinophagales; family Saprospiraceae; genus JAAFJT01. The sequence continues at coordinate 296 of JAYTON010000417.1, read as the reverse complement.
CTTTTGAAGGCAATTTCCGCTTCGGCGCGGGTTTCAAAGGCTTTATATTTCGCACCCGGGTAGCCTTGAATTTGAGCTTTGGCATCGTCCCAAGTGGTGTAAATACCGGGTTTTGCGCCTTCCCAAACCACATATAATTTTGCTTTTTTCGCCATTAAAATAGATTAAAATATTGCTTGAATAAAACAATAGTTTGATAAAAAATTAAGCGGCAATACAGCCGAAAGTAAATAGTTCTTTGACTTTATCATTATAGATTGAGAAAATGGGGTTATCTATTTGTAACTCGGTATCGT
>JAYTON010000416.1:0-10115 GCA_043747725.1 Saprospiraceae bacterium | reverse complement strand
TATTTGCTCAAGGAACAATTTTAGGTCGCATTATTGACCAATCGGGACAGCCTTTAGAGTATGTTACCGTCACTTTGCACCGCGCCAAAGATTCCGTTTTAGTGAAAGGTGTACTCAGTGATGCCTATGGAAAATACGAATTTACTGCCTTGAAAAATGGTTCGTATATCGTCATGGCTTCTCAAATCGGCTTGAAAAAAATCTATTCGACCCCCCTCAGTATTTTAGACAATTCATTGACTGTCAATGATTTAAAGCTGGCGGATGATGTAAAAACACTTGGAGCTGTGACAGTTTCGGCTCAAAAACCATTCATCGAACATCAGATTGATAAAACCGTTGTAAACGTTGAGAACAGTATCGTAGCCGCTGGTTCTACTGCTTTGGAAGTGCTTGAAAAAGCGCCGGGCGTCATTGTTGACAACGAAGGCAAAATTACACTGAGGGGTAAAGACAATGTGCGCGTCATGGTGGACGGTAAGCCTTCGCAACTCTCGCAAGACCAGTTAGCCAATTTGCTCCGCAATACCACAGCCAATATGATTCAGAAAGTGGAAATTATTACGAATCCATCTTCAAAATACGATGCGGCAGGCAATGCTGGCATCATCAATATTGTGATGAAAAAGAATCAATTATATGGTCTGAATGGTCAAGTGTCCAGCACCTATGGTCAAGGGGTTTATTTCAAAAATTTCAACAGTTTGAACTTGAATTATCGTTATGCGAAATGGAATGTGTTTGGTTCATATAATTTCAATAATCGGGTGAATTTTAATACAAATGATATTACGCGCCTTTTCCGCGCCGATAATGGCAAGGGGGCTGTGACAGATTCGTTTGTGCAACATGCATTTAACCTTAATCCGTATATTTCACACGCTTGGCGAGGTGGTATTGATTACAATATTTCTAATAAAACAACCGTTGGCGTCTTGTTTTCAGGCAATTTTGGCAATAGAAATAATAAAATCAAAGGGCTTTCAAAAGATAATATCACAACTATATATGCGCCCAATGGTACAATCCGCTCGGAGGTGCATACGAGAACGATGGAGGAAGATAAATGGAATGAGGTGTCCGCAAATTTTAATATCAAACACACCTTTGATTCAACGGGTCGTGAAATGACATTCGATGCTGACAGCTATTCATTTGATACAGATAATCAACAAAACTTTGATGTCTCTTCAACAGGCGAAGCGAATGCCCTTCAGCAAAATAATATCAATCGAAAGTTTGATATAAAATCTGCAAAGGTGGATTACACGCATCCCCTCAGTAAAAAAGCCAAATTCGAGGCGGGCGCGAAGTCAAGTTATGTCAATTCGGGCAATGATATAAAATTTTATAACATCGACGGTGGCAAACGCACATTGGATATGAACATCACCAACGATTTTCAATATGATGAAAATATTAATGCTCTTTATGCCAGTTTTAACCATGAATTGAAGGGCGGCATCAGTTATCAAGTGGGTTTGCGAGCTGAAAATACGAATATCAAAGGCAATCAAGTGACCACTGATACGAATTTTACGCGCCATTATACCGACCTTTTCCCAACGGCTTTTATCATGAAAAAATGGGGTGCTAAGGATAAACATGCTGTTAGAATCTCTTACAGCCGCCGTATTGACCGTCCGAATTATGAAGATTTGAATCCTTTCCGTGAGTTTTTGGATAAATATACTTACCAGCAAGGCAACCCGAATTTGACCCCTCAGTATTCTAACAATTTTGACCTTAGTTATACATTTATGGGGGCTATGACCATTGGTGCTAATTATTCAAAAACAACAGACGCTATAACTTTCACAGTGAAACAAGATGATGCATTGAAGCAATCTTTTGTTACTAAACAAAATGTTGCCACGCTTCAAAACTATGGTTTCAACTTAAATATGCCTGTGCCTATTAAAAAATGGTGGAATGTCAATGCCAGTGCTAATTTCTTCGTCAATCGTTACCAAGGGGAATTTTTAGGCTCTAATTTGGATTTAAAAATCCCTGTTTTGAACTTGAATATTCAAAATCGCTTCACTTTTCCAAAGGATTGGTCGGCGGAATTGAGTGGTTGGTATGTATCGAGAGCTTCGCAAGGATTGTTTATCGGAGAACCGATGTATGCCATCAATGCCGGTATTTCTAAGCAATTATTGGATAAAAAACTGACTTTGCGCTTGAATGCTCAAGATATTTTCAGGACTCAAAAATTCAGTGGTAGTCAAAAATATCAAAATTTGGATATAAAAGTGGGTAGTCGTTTTGAGAGTCAGCAAGTGCGTCTGACAGCCAGCTATCGTTTCGGTAATCAAAAAGTACAACAAGCGCGCAGAAGAAGTGGTGGAGCAGATGATGAGAAAAATAGGATTCAGAAAAACGGTTAAATTGAAACTTAAAAATAAAATGATGACTTCAAAAGTCTTTCCTATCCGATTAATTTTGCTTTTAAGCCTGACTTTTTTAATAGGCAACAAACTATTGGCTCAATCCAAAGAAGGCGTTATTACTGATAAAGCTTTGTACAATGGAATTGCTCAAATGGATAGCATTTTATTCGAAGCTTACAATACTCAGAATATCGAAAAGATAAAAACATTGTTTACTGAAGACCTTGAATGGTATCAAGATAATGGTGGATTATTGTCTTACCAAACGGTCATCACGAATTTTAAAGCCATATTTGACCGCTATAAAAGCTTGAATACGCCTATTCGGAGAGACCTCGTTCAAGGCAGCCTTGAAGTGCATCCGATTAAAGATTATGGAGCTATTCATATCGGTAAACACACGTTTTGCCATTGGGAAAACGGTAAAAATGACTGCGGCACATTCAAGTTTTTAATGATTTGGCAGAAAAAAGACAGTTTATGGAAGATTTCGAGGGTCGTGAGCTATGACCATTAAAACAAATGGCTTAAAATTTGCATAATTAATTTTTTTCATACTAATTTGCTGAAATACTGAGGGGGTGTCATGCCGTCTCAGTATTTTTGTTTTATAAAAAAATAACAATGAACAAATTATACACCGATTGGGCAACAATCTACGATGACATATATCAGCAACTCTTTGATTATAACAAGGATTTTTCCTTCTATGATAGCCATTTACAAGCCTATAATGCTCATATAATCTTAGAATTGGGGTGCGGAACAGGGCATTTAGCTCAGAAATTTTGCTCCAATGGCTATGCTTATACGGGTATGGATATGAGCACCAATATGCTCGCCCTCGCAAAAGCCCGAGTACCTAATGCCGTTTTTATTGAAAGCGATATACGCCTGTTTGAAATCGCTGAAAAATTTGATGCAGTTTTGATGACAGGGCGAACGATTAGTTATTTAATTAAAAATAAGGATATAATTCAAACTTTTGAATGTATTTCTAAGGTTTTGAAATCAGGTGGTTTATTGATTTTTGATGCCATTGATGCCGTTGATTTATTTTCAAATTTTGATAAAATCCAATCAGAAACGCTTGAAATCAAGACAAAAGAAGCTGAATACAAGAGGAATGCCACCAATAAAATGAATCTCGAAACAGGTTTCACATGGGATTGGACAACGTCTTATTTTCAAAAACAGGATAATGAATTTGAAAAAATAGGTGATGATAAAACCACTTTAAGAGCTTTTACGAAAGATGAATTAGCGGTGTTTTTATCGCTTTTTAACTTAAAAATCAAGGGATTTGTTGACAAAGAATCTTATACTTGGCAATCGTTTTATTGCGTTGTAGAAGCTGTTTGATTTTATACCCCTCAGTATTTTCATCAAAAAACGGCTGCCGAAGTAAAATCGAGCAGCCGTGCTATTGTTATTTATCGTTATTTAAATTAAAAGTCCTTATTTTATTAAAACTTGATAGTCAATTGCGAATTGAAAATACGACCTAATTGACTGAATTGAGAACCATTATAACCTAAAATGTCATAACGACCACTGAAACCTAAGAAGCCTCTGATCAAACTTTTGTTGGCTGGGTCTTTTATAGCCGCTTCCCCTTTAGAATTAAGGGCGACCAAATCCCACTTAGGCAATACACCTAAAAGATTGTTGACATTGATAGCTAAAGAAACTTTATCAGAGAAGGCATAACCCAAACTCAAATCCGTAACAACTGCCGGTTTAAATTCTGCTTTAAGATTCTCCATATCATCACCACCGTTATCCAAATCTTGGAAGGCTGTTTTACCAAATAATGTATTGTTCAAATTAATATTGAATTTACCTGCGGTATAATCCAATCCTAAGATTGTTTTGTATTTAGGGCGGCTCTCAGTTAAAAGTGAGCGAATTTGAGTATTCAATATACTTGAACCAGCCGCTTTTACAGGAGCAGGTTCAGAAGGTGCACCCACGATTTCATTTTTCAAGATGAAGTTACCTGCAAGATTTAAAGCCAATTTGCCATTCCCCAACTCAATATTTCTGTACGATAATACGTAATCTAAACCATTTGTATTGGTTTCAATACCATTAATAAAGAATTGAACACTACTCAAATCGAAATTACCTACACCAACGGCTGCTCCTTTTAAGATTCTACCCAATTCAGTTGTAGGTACAGCTAACTTTCTATCTGCTGTTGTAATAGATGAACTATATACAATACGGTCTTTGACATTGATGCCGAAATAGTCCAAAGAGAAACTAAAGTTTTTGTTTGGATTCAAACCAATACCTAACGTTATGTTAGTAGATTTTTCAGGTGTAAGTGTTGGAATGCCTAATGCTTTAGCTTGCTGGCTTCTATTGTTAAACAAACCTGACAACTGAATGAACCCACCTACAAAAGACGCTTGTACAGATTGTGCATAAATTTGATGTAAACTCGGCGCACGGAAACCTGTTGAAGCAGATCCCCTCAGTACCACCTTGTCATCAGCAAATTTGTAACGAGATGAAACTTTCCAAACGTTAGCATTTCCAAAATCACTGTATTTTTCAGTCCTAACTGTACCATTAATCAAGAAATCTTTAGTTATGTCGTAGCTTAAATCAAGATAGCCACCAATGTTGAAGCGTGAGTTTGATCCTGCATTCACGGCATCTATACCGGGGAATGAGTTTGAACCTTGTCCTTTGTAAGAAGCTGTATCACCTGCAAAAATGGTATAAGTCTCAGAACGAGCTTCAGCACCAAAGGCGATATTGAATTGGTCTGTAAGAGGTTTTGAAATATCCAAGTTGCCGACAGCATGGTTGAATCCAAATCCACCCGGTTTGAATCGTGTAGGACTTGAAAAGCCAAAGCCACGATTGACTGTATTATCAACGGTATAGGTTTGCTTATTACTACCTACGGTTAAACTTAAATCCGTATTCCAACCATTGAGATTATTTTTTGCTCCAATTGTAGCATTGTAGTCATTCAAATCACCTTCAAAAGTAGGTACATAGCCGATATAACCTTTGTACAAATCGACTGGGTCTGTTGGAAATGCCAAAGTTTCTTTTGTTATATAGTTTTTACCACCATTATCTGTTGGCTTGTGCAACAACCCACGGTCTTGCCTCCAATAAGGGACACGGAAGTTAGCAAAACTGTTTACTTTCTTGATGACATAAGCTGCATTCGCATAAAATTGACCTGTTTCACCCAATGGAAGCCCTACATTCATTAAAAACTTAGCCGAGCTTATTTCACCTGTGCCATTGATATTATTGCCTGTTGGATAATCTTTCAAATAGGCTTTAATCAATTGGTCTTGTGCACCGCCTTTACCATCGCCAAATGTTGCAATCTCAGTTGGTACATCAATAATACCGGAGCGAACTGTTGGATTGGCTTGACTTAACGCTATAGTGTAATTGAGAAACCCGCCTTTCCCAATGTTTGAGCCACTATTAAGCGCGACGCCATAATTACTACCAGTGCCACCACCTGGTATCTTAGTAGAAACCGCATTGCCTTTTGAAAATGTTGAACCTGCATTGATGGTCAATGAAGAATAATCATATTTATCCTTCAAAATAACGTTCATAACTCCTGCAATTGCATCAGAGCCATATTGAGCAGAAGCACCATCACGCAATATTTCAACACGCTTGATAGCTTCTTGCGGAATGGCTGACAAATCCACACCCGTTTCACCACGACCTGGAGAGAACTGAACATACAACAAAGAACTCAAGTTTTTACGCTTGCCGTTAATCAAAATCAACGTACGGCTGGGTCCCATATTACGGATTTCCCAAGGGTCGAGTAGGGTAGTCGCATCATTCACAGGCGTATTCACCGTATTGAAACTTGGTACACGATATTGCAAAGCCTTGTCAAAAGACGTTTGACCCGTTGACATCAAGTCTTTAGCCCCGATAATATCAATCGGAATAGGAGAGTCCGTAATAGTTCTCTGAACATTACGACTACCTGTTGAGATAACCACCTCACCTAATTCAGTAGCTGAATCATCCATGACAATATCCAACATTGAATCGCTATCACCCATCGTAACACTTTTAGTTGTAGGAGCGTAACCGATAAACGAGAAGCTAATTTGGTGATTACCTTTAGCTAATGGAAGTGAGAAGTTGCCCTTGTCATCCGTTACTGTACCTTTATTAGTACCCACTTGAACAATTGATACACCCGGCAAGCCTTCGCCTTTGTTATCTTTCACCGAACCTTTTAAAGAAGCTTGCGCCCAAGCAGAGATGCTGACAAGCATAAAGAGAGCATACATTGCCCCTTTTTGTAAGAATTTTTTCATACGAGTTAGTTTTTTGCTAATGAATAGAATTTATGATAAAATTTGATACAATGTGTTTTTCGCCTAAAGCATGAAAAACTTAGACAAATATAAATATAATATTTTATCCCTCAAGTTACACAAGGTCTAATTTTACAAAAAAGTAATTTTTAAATTGTATATCTTACAGAATTAAACCAATGTATTGGTAAAATCATGAGTATCAAAATTATATTTGTCGATATTAAACCATTGAAAATCAAATAGATAGAAATCTATAAATTTTTATATCTACCCCCTCAGTATTACGATGTTCAAAATGCTATACCCAATAGCATAGAGGAGTGTAAGATGTGTTTTCTTCTTACTTTGAGGTTATTATTTTTTATTTTTTTGAAATTAATTTTGGATAAAACATCGAATAATTATTGAATTTGTCTAAAACAAATGTTTGATGTAAATTTGCGCCTTATTTAACCACCGATTTAAAACTTTAAAAAAATTCTAACGAGCCAACACCAATACCCATGAGCGAAAAACCTGCTAAAGTTTATTTCCCAAGTCTTAACGGTCTTCGATTCATTGCTGCTTTCGTGGTGATTGTGCATCATTTAGAGCAAATAAAACTGTTTTTTGGATTGCCGAGCTTATTTTTCAAATGGCATTTCATCAAAATCGTCGGTGAATTAGGTGTGACGCTCTTTTTTACATTGAGTGGTTTTCTTATCACTTATTTATTGTTGGCTGAAAAAAAACGCTTCGGGACGGTCTTCGTGAAGGAATTTTATATCAGAAGAGTTTTGAGAATTTGGCCTCTCTATTATCTTATCATTATTTTAGGACTTTTCGTATTCCCGCACATAGATTTCTTTAAAATACCGGTTTATACTGAGGGGGTGCAATATCGCTTCGGCATCAAGGCTTTTTTCTATTTTATTCTTTTCCCCAACGTTGTTTCCAATCTTTACGCATATATGCCTTTCATTGCCCAAACGTGGAGCATTGGCATCGAAGAGCAATTCTATTTGATATGGCCTTGGATGGTAAAAAAATCTGAAAATTATCTACGAGTATTATTGATAATTATTATTGGTTTGTTCTTGATTACCAACGTTTTAAGCCATTTTGCCGATCATTCTGTTGATATGAGCAGTGCCTCCACTTCTAATAAAATCATCTCATTTGCTTATCGATATTTGGCAATGCTTAGAATAGGCTGTATGGCAATCGGTGGTATCGGTGCCTACTATTTATACAAATTGGATATGCGTATTTTAAGCTCTATTTATTCGCCAATTACTCAAATTGTAACACTCGTGGTGGTGATTGCTATGATGCTTTTGGGAGTGGAGATACCCTACATTACGCATGAATTTTACTCTGTGTTATTCCTCATCATTATCTTAAATTTAGCAGCTAATCCTAAGAGTTTGCTGAATCTTGAAAATAAAATCTTGGATTATTTGGGTAAAATTTCTTACTCAATTTATATGTGGCATAATGTCGCCATCATTATTAGTTTCCACATTGCCCGCTTGTATAACCCACAACTCGAAAATTTCTTATCCAACGCCATATATTATGGTGTCACTTTCGTATTTACCTTAATCCTGTCAATAGCAAGTTATGAATTGTATGAAAAACAATTTTTGAAATTCAAACACCTATTTGCTAAAGTACAAAGCGGAAATTGAAATAGTGAAAAGCAACCGCAATATGGAAAATTTTAAACTTTAAAAGTAAAAGTAGTTACCCCGTCAATATTTTCAATTTTCGTTTTTCACTTCAATAACGTGCGCCATCAGTTCAGGAAAAAATAGATTAAATTCTTTATCAAAATCTTCTAAATACATTTCTAAATGCCAGGCAGCATTGCCAAAATTGCCTGGGAAAGCAGCGTATTTTTCTATTCGATTAAAAGCCTCGTTTAGCCCTTCAAAAGTGGTGTATTTCATCAGCCAATCATCTGCAATCATCTGATCAATGCGGGCTTGTAATTTTACAGGCAAATCCTTTTTTCTGATTTTTAATAATTTATAGATATTGTTGACATAAATCCTTAATGAAATGCTTTCGAGAGGTGACTCCTCCTGCCACGCTCCGCTCGCATTGATAGTCATCCCCTTATTGAAATGTGCCCAATTTTTACCCAATAAATAATCGTAGTAAATATCGACAATAACAGGTGAGTATTTATGGTGGAAAGGATGCAGCCGCTTGGTGCTTTGCTTCACAATGGGGTGCGTGTCTGTAAATGCGTCAATCTCGCGATGTAACTTGATGCCCTGTTGCACCCCCTCAGTATAATCGTCCACTTCTTTGTTTGAAATGAAATCCGCTATAAAATTGCCGATTTTAATATCATCATTGTCTCCAGAAAGAAAAAAATGCGCTAAATGATTCATTGATATGCTCAATTTTATGTTTTATGGTGCAAGATACAACATTGAAATATAGGTTTTAAGCGACTCCTCATTAAAAAAGCCTTCACAAATTAATGCGAAGGCTTTTTTTAATGAGGAGTATTATTGATGATGCTATTAGTTTTTAACAAACTCTAAGACTTCATTTGTACTATTAATATCACCAGTTAATTTTATACTTGTATCCGTAATACTGATAATTTCCCAGTCTTCGCTAACATCGTCCAATTTGTCATTGCCGGAAACAGCTATTATCAATTCTTTACTGGACTCTGTTAACTTCCAAGTACCGTTTACAGGGTTACTTGAAGTGTAATTAGCTGTAAAAATGCCACCAGTTTTGAATTCGAAAGCATAGCCGGCAAATTTAGGTGTTTCATCTTTCTTATCACGTGTATATAGACTTACTTTCCAAGTTTTACCCATCACTGTTGGATATACAGCATCTTTGCTGCATGACGATAAGAAGCTCACAATACAGAATATAAATAAGATTTTTTTCATAAATTAATTTTTTTTAGATTGTTAAAAATAGAATTTAACAATCTTTAATACAAAAAATATGCCTTAAAATGGGTATTGTCAACGTGTAATAAACACCTTCTTATTCAAAACACCCGTCTCTGATTCAAGCGATAAAATATACATGCCTTCATTCAAAGGGGCAGTATCTAAGAGTCGAGCATTAAAGCCTGATTCAATGCGGACTTTCTCAGTTTTGACGACTTGACCTGCCGTATTTTGCCATTTTACAACAGCATCAAACGCTCTATCTGAAGTCATTCTCATTTCTAACGATTGCGATTGGCTGACAGGATTGGGTGAAACAGTGAGGTTTTCAACGCCTTGGATTTCATGCACTGTATTGACGCCACTTGTTATAAATTTGTTTGAAACGGCAAAATTAGTACCCGTTACATAGCGTCCGAAGGCTCTCACTTGCCAATAATAGGTTCTATTCGCTGTCAAATATGTAGCCCCAACGTTTTGTG
>JAYTON010000415.1:0-4120 GCA_043747725.1 Saprospiraceae bacterium | reverse complement strand
ATATGAACAATGAAAAAATCTTGAATGCCAAAACCAATCATTGCTAATGGGATGTATTCCAAAGTCCGATAAATAATATTTTCCATAAAATGATAGCGCATCAAGGCGGCAAAGCCCATTTCTTCTACGCTGTGATGCACTTTATGAAATTCCCACATCCAAGGCGTACGGTGCAGCAGCCGATGAATATTCCATTGCATGAAATCTCTCAAAATAAATAAGATAACTAATTGAACCCAGCCAGGCAAACTACCTACGTGTATGGCGACAATATTAACAATGCCAAACAGTCCTAAAAAGTCATTGAAAAGCTGAACGAACACCGTCGAAAGCGCATTGTAAGCTATCAGTGAAAAGAGAAAATAATTCCAAAACAGATAAAAAGCATCAATCCAAAAATCTTGACGAATCTTCGGTTGGTCTTTACGCCAAGGGAACAGCATTTCTAACGACCAAATAGCGAATGATGCACCTACCAACCAGTAAAAATGGTTGTGCCATTGAGGATACAAAACGGCTTCGGTTAAGTAACGCCAATACCCTGCATAGGCTTCGCTGATTAATTGAATATATTTCATTTGCAAAAATAGAAAAGCCGCACTTGAAATCTTCCAAGCACGGCTTTTTATCTTAATATTTTATTGAAAAACAGTTATTCCGTAACTTTTTCAACAGCTCCTACGGCTGCATGAGCATTGGCAGCTATATCGCTCATCTCATTAGTCGGTTGTGGCTCTGCCTTCGTTTCAGTTTTAACTTTAGCTTTTTCTTCAGTTTTAACATCAGACTTCACTTCCGCTTCTGCGACCCCCTCAGTATTTGGTGCTACAATAGCCTCTGCTTGAGGTTGAGGTCGAGGTTCAGAAATCAATTGAGGAGCAGCTTCAATTTTAGCTGCCGGTTGAGGTGCAGGTTTATGTTCAACTTTTGGAACTTCTGTCGCCTTCTTCGCTTCTTTTTCTTTATAATTATTCATTTTAAACTCAACTTCTGATTTAGTAGCGAGCATTTCATCAAGTTTTTCTTGTTTTGATTTGATGCGCTCTACAATCATCTCAATTTTTGCTTGGCGAATTTGGGCTTCAAGCTGACCTGTTGAGTTATTCACCCGTTTAGTTTGGAAATCCAATTCATCTTTATCGCGGTCAATACTGTCTTGCATTTTATCCATTGCCCCAATCAAACCCTCATAACGACGTGCCAACCGCTCACCTGCCGAACCGTCATTGATGGCATTCGTACCAAATTTCTTCTCTTTGACCGTTTTGAATAAACTATCTATCCGATTCCAAATATCGTTGGAGTGTTCACGTTTCAATTTTTTATCTCTGAATTGAGATTGCGTTTTTTTCAAATCTTCAAAAATATCTGGAAACCTCTGAATGCCTTGCTCCACTTTTTTCTCAATTTCATCCAAAACAGAATTGAACTGACTAAAGAGCGATTTTGAATTTTCTTCAAACTCATTGCTCATTGAAGTCCGCATTTTCTTCAATTGGTCAAAGAGGTCATTCGTACCATCCCGCAGCACATCGGCATGTTCACGGAAGAGATTTCGATCGCGCAATTGCTCTTGTACTTTATCCCAAAAGCCCTTGAGCGAATCCCAAGCTTCACTGCTATAATCAGTCAATTGGCTGATTTTATCTTGAATGCCAGCCAGTTCCGACTTATAACTTTCATGTAATTTGGTAGAAAGCACGATAAAATTCCATTCAGATTGTGCGCGTTGAACAAGGTCAGCCCGCTCAGCTTTAAGGTCTTCGGGTAGGATACTTTCAGCCACCGTCAACTCTTTTACCACATGAGTACCACCCTCAGGGAACTCTAATTGAGCAGTACTGTTGCGCCATTCGTTGAGCATTTGCTGAGCGAATTCGGGCGTTGTGATGGCTTCCGGAAATGTCCAGATTTCCACTTTGTTATCCGCAGCGCGGAGTTGCATAGCAATTAATACACGTTCGTCTTGTGCGTTGATACCCCAGAGAACTAATTTCGTCTTCATTTACTTTATTAATTTTTAATTCAATAATATACAGTAATAAAATCTTTTTTTCCTTTAATAGTTAATGTGTTTGCTATTTTATGTTTGAAAATGGATTCAAAAGTAAGCAGGTTTTTTGAATAGGTCAAACGTATTTTTTTAATATTAGAATATTAACACAATTATTTAGCCAAACTCTTTATTGCAATGGATGAATTTAAACAGACATACCTCAATAAATTGCATAAAAAAAGAGGCGATGCATTTGCATCACCTCCAGCCCTAACCAAATAAAACCAAATTATAAATTTATCTTTAACTAGCCCTAAAGCTGAAAATATTCACTTAAAAAGACATCTATAAAACCAATGAAGTAATTAAATTTTACTTTGTGTCTTTTTTACACTTACAAATATCCATATTTTTTTTGAAACTTGTATCATTTCCATTGTTGATTTTTTATTTTTCTTTAAAAAAAAAGGTTTTTTTAAAGCGTATATGGGAGAGTTTTAAGCTATTGCCTTTCTTTATTCCGAATTATTGTTAGTATTTTTTTTTTTTTAGAAATTTTATATTTCAAACTAACTATTTTAAGAAATTAATTTCTGTTTTCAAAAAATACAAAAAAAAAGCTTTTATTGACCATTATGTACTGATTTTTTTTGAAACTTGCACCTCAATTTTTTTTCATAATCATTTTAAAACAAACACCCATCCGACAATGAGAAAGCCATTATTATTTTCCGTGTTCTTGATTTTTTCAATTCTCTCCCCCCTCAGTATCAAAGCTCAAAATAGCGATGAGGATGCTCTTTTTATCCGTAAAATATACGATGCTGCACTCACCCAAAGCCTCAGTTATCCTTGGCTTAAAGATATGTGTACAAAAATAGGCAGCCGCTTGAGTGGTTCTCCTCAAGCAGCTCGCGCAGTACAATATACCCGTTTAATGCTCGACACATCGGGTTTCATCACGCGCCTACAGCCATGCATGGTGCCACATTGGGTACGCGGAGAAAAAGAAGTTGTTAAAATATTATCATCTAAAAATGCGAATGGAAAAACCAATAAATCAGGTGACATTAGCTTGCGCTGCCTTGCTATCGGTAACTCTGTCGGGACGGGTCTGAAAGGCATTACAGCCGAAGTGATTGAAGTGAAAAGCCTCGACGAAGTGGACAATCTCGCTGAAAAAGTGAAAGGCAAAATCGTCTTTTATAATCGCCCGATGGATAGAAAACAAATCAGCACGTTCGCCGCTTATGGTGGCGCAGGCGATCAACGCCGTGCAGGGGCTTCAAGAGCCGCTAAATATGGTGCTTTGGCAGTGTTGGTGCGCTCACTTTCTACAGAATTGGATGACCGTCCGCACACTGGTGCCTTAGTTTATGAAGAGAAATATGCTAAAATACCGGCTATTTGTATCTCTACAAATGATGCTGAAAAGCTCTCAAAAGCTTTAAATACTGAGGGGTCTCTAAAAGTTTTTGTCAAAAGCAACTGTGTGATGATGCCCGATGTTGAAAGCCACAATGTTATTGGAGAAATACGCGGTTCTGAATTTCCCGATGAAGTCATCGTCGTAGGTGGTCACTTGGATTCGTGGGATGTGGCGCAAGGGGCGCATGACGATGGAACAGGCACCGTGCAATCTATGGATGTATTAAACCTCATGAAACGCATTGGCTATAAACCCAAGCGCACTATTCGCTGCGTTTTGTTCATGAATGAAGAAAATGGCTTGAAGGGCGGTTTGAAATATGCCGAAGAAGCTAAAGCCAATACACAGGAAAAACACATTTTCGCCATCGAATCCGATGCAGGTGGTTTCACACCGCGCGGCATTTCATTTGAAGCAGAAAATGATGTTTTTATTGAGAAATTCAAAAAAGTGAGTAGTTGGCAATCATTGTTGCAACCTTATGGTTTAGAATTAACGAAAGGCAGTTCAGGGGCTGATATTGGACCGATGAAGCCCATGAAATTTTTACTGGGTGGTTTGCGCCCCGATTCGCAGCGATATTTTGATTTTCACCATACCGAATTTGATAAAATAGAATATGTCAATCGCCGTGAACTTGAATTGGGTTCAGCAGCTATGACGTCTTTGATTTTTTTGATAGATAAATATGGATT
>JAYTON010000414.1:0-5467 GCA_043747725.1 Saprospiraceae bacterium | reverse complement strand
TTTTTTACGATGCTCGATGAGTTGAAACAAAAAGCCGAATCCTTTTTTAAAATTGGGGAACTCAATGAAAGTTTTGATTTGATAAAACTCTCTTTACCCCTCGTACATCGCTACCTTCGTTCGCACGACTCGCCGCACGTGAAATTGAATAAAAGACAGACGCTTTTGCTCGAAATACTGAGGGGGTACTCGGGCTTGCTTTTGTCGCCCGAATTGTCGGAAAATATATGGGATTTTATGCTGAATGAATATGCTCAAAATGCTAAATTTAGATTTGCTGACATCGTTTTTGATTGGATTATTAAAAACACGGATTCTAATAATAGAAGTGAAAAAGTGATACAAGTGCTTGATAATCAAATAGTTGCAACGCGTGGCAACTTCGATGCACAAGACCGATTGCTCACTCAGAAGATTCAGATATTGCAAAAAAGCGGTCGGGTAGAAGAAGCAAGTCAGATGATATTGGGGGCTTCTCAAAACCCCGAAGTCTTGTTTTTTGCCGTTCAAAATAGCATTGAAAACAATGATTTGGTTTTAGCCAAAAGCCTTTGCATGAATGGTTTGAGAATCTTTAAAAATTCCACAGTCGTGCTTGAACAATTGGAGGAATTTTTACTCAAAATTGCCGTCAGAGAGGCTGATACTGATGGGGTGCTGCAATTGGCTGAAAAGCGTTTTTTGAAAACCCTCAACTTTGATTATTTCAATCTCTTGAAAAAATATAATATTCCTTCAAATAAAATAAAAAACATTACGCAAACCCTTGAAAATCAACCATATAAAGTAGAAAAGCGCGATGCACTCGCCTCTATTTATTTTACAGAAAAACACTATGATAAATTAATAGAGATGATTAAAAACCTGCAATCTCTGGAACTGCTCCGTCGCTTCGGGCTCGAACTTTGGCGCGTGGATAAAGCAGAAGGTTTTGAATTGCATAAAACCATTCTCTACGAATATCTTTTTACCCATCTCGGTCGTCCACCTGCACAACGCATTCGCACGCTATTAGAAAGCCATATTGAAAAAGATGGATTTGAATTAGCTGAAGCCTTGATGACTGCCTTTAAAACCACTTTTCCCGAACGTTTTTCTTTGAAAGAAGAGTTGGCCGATATGATAACGGATTTAGAGAAAAAGGATATTTTACGAAGGGTTTAAGGTTTTTTAACGAAATATTATATATTTTTACCCCTAACACAAATAAAAATTCATTCAATAAAAATTCAACAAAATGTCTAAAACAAAAATTACGGTCAACTCAAACGGTTCACTCAAAATAGAAGGGGATTTTCAAATTGTAGATGCTCAAGGCAATGAATATGGTTTGCAAGGCAGAACATCATTGGGCTTGTGCAGATGTGGCATGTCCAAAAACAAACCTTTCTGCGATGGTTCACACCGCGGGCATTTAGAGCATGAAGCGATTGCATTCGATTTGCCGCCAAAAAAAGTATAAAGTTAGTGAAAAGTGAAAATACTGAGAGATAACCAATATTTCACTTTTCACTTCCAATTTTTCACTAAATTCAGTATTTCACCATTACTCTCGCCCCTTTATTAGCCATAGACTTAAAAATGGCTTCAATAATCTTCATATCTTTCAAACCTTCTTTTCCATTCATTTTCGGATCAGGTTTATTATTCAATATGCAATCAGCGATGCCATCCATTTGTAGCGTTTGATGCGTCACGACTGGTTGATCAATGATGCCTTTATTAGTCATACCTTTCAAAGGACCATAGCCATAGCATGGTGAAAGTTCAGCAAACCCTTTATCACCTGATAAACGCAACATTTCAGGGCTGTTAAAATTATAAGTGGTCGCACAATTGGCGACTATGCCACTTGGGAAGCCCATTTGCCAAGTAACAGTTTCATCTACTTCCTTAAATTTTATTAAATCAGTCTTGGTTTCAGTAGCTGATACCCATATTGGGTCTTCGCCTGTACCATAACGCGCTCCATTGATGCAATAAATACCCACATCCATCATCGCACCGCCACCTGCCAACGCATGTTTCAAACGCCATTGAGTCGGGTCACCGATTTTGAAACCATTCGCCGTATTAACGAACATGATTTTACCCAATTCGCCTGATGTGCGCAGGCGAATCAACTCTTGCGTAAACGGCTCAAAATGCAAGCGATAACCGATATACAGCTTCACTTTTGCTTTATCACAAGCAGCAATCATCGCCTCTGCTTCCTTCACCGATACGCACATCGGTTTTTCACATAGCACATGCTTACCTGCTTTAGCTGCCCGCAAAGTGAATTCATGGTGCATCGAATTGGGCAAAGTGATATACACCAAATCAATATTGGGATTGTCTATAATTTTATCAAAATTTGAATAATTATAACAATTTTCCTTAGAAATGCCATAATCCGTCATCCATTTATCCAATTTTGAAGGCGTACCTGAAACGGCTCCTACCAATTTTGCTTTTTGACACGTTTTCATAGCATTAGCCACACGAGTAGCATAACTGCCCAAACCAATAATGGCTACACGCAAGTGCTTATCATCCAAAGGTGATTGATTCAAAACAGTATTGTCAGAAATAAGCGGCAACATAATGGAAGCAGCAGTCATTTTTTTGAGAAAATCGCGGCGAGTATTCATAGTTGTTGAATTGATGAGTTATGAATGATAGATTGTTTAAATTATTGATTTATTGTCAAAGTTAAAAAAATATTCCATTTGTAGTTTAACTTTTAAGACAAAGTAAAAAGCAGTGGCTGCCTCAAATGTTTTCAGACAGCCATCATTTTTGTTTCTTTTATTGACTCATTTCATCTTCAATCACATTTTCACCCCCACATAATTATGCGGCGACATGACCCGCAATTCCTCTTTTACATCTTCCGAAACCTCCAATTGTTCAATAAAATTGCGAATGCTTTCTTTGGTGATGCCATCTTGACCGCGTGTCAATTGCTTCAAGGCTTCGTAAGGATGCGGATAATTTTCACGGCGTAGGATGGTTTGAATGGCTTCGGCGACCACAGCCCAATTGGATTCTAGATCGTCATATATTTTTTGTTCGTTCAAAAGCAATTTATCGAGACCCCTCAGTATAGACTTCAATGCGATGAGGGTATGAGCGAAAGGCACGCCGACGTTGCGTAAAACAGTCGAATCCGTTAAGTCACGTTGCAGCCTTGAAATAGGTAATTTTTCAGCTAAATGAGCGAATACAGCGTTAGCAATGCCTAAATTACCTTCTGCATTTTCAAAATCAATGGGATTTACTTTATGTGGCATCGCTGACGAACCGACTTCCCCAGCAATGGTTTTTTGCTTGAAATAATCCATCGAAACATACGTCCAAATATCTCTACAAAGGTCAATCAAAATGGTATTGATGCGCTGAATGGCTTGAAATAGGGCGGCGAGATTGTCGTAATGTTCAATTTGAGTGGTATATGTCAAGCGTTCAAGTCCGAGATATTCTTCTACAAAATCATTGCCGAATGCCATCCAATCAATCGTCGGATAGGCAACAAGGTGAGCATTAAAATTGCCTGTTGCACCGCCAAATTTAGCTTTAAAAGGCACTTGACGCAGCATAATCAATTGATTATCAATGCGTTCTACATATACTTGAATTTCTTTTCCTAAGGTAGTTGGGCTGGCAGGTTGCCCATGTGTCCGTGCAAGGAGGGCAATATCTTTCCACCGTTGAGCATAATCATCGAGTTGAGAACGGACTTTTTCAATCGCAGGTTGATAAACACGCTCCACTGCGTGCTTTATACTGAGGGGTATGGCAGTATTGTTAATATCTTGCGATGTCAAGCCAAAATGGATAAATTCTTTAAACGCTTCAATATTAAGTTCATCAAATTTTTCACGGAGGAAATACTCAACGGCTTTGACATCGTGGTTGGTAATTTTTTCGATGGACTTAATATGCTCAGCATCTTTTTCATCAAAATTTTCAAATATTTTATCCAATGCCTCAATTTTTTCTTCTTCAAAATTTTTCAATTGAGGCAATGGATGATTGCACAAGGCAATAAAATATTGAATTTCAACAAATACTCGATAGCGAATGAGAGCAAATTCGGAGAAATAATCAACAAATTCACTTGTTTGACGGGCATAACGACCATCAATAGGAGATATAGCTTTTAACATATTTTAAATTGAAATAATCATAAAATTGGGAAATTTCGAATTGAAGCCACGAAATTAGTGAATTATTTTGCCCAATTGGGTGTATTGAGCCACGAATTTTACGAACTTTCGAATATTTACCAATCTACGTGAGTCCTCTGGACTCTATTGTTATACTTTTATCTGACGATAATCTTTTCAGTTAAAGCCCGACCATTCCACCTTATTTGAGCAAAATAAATACCTGCATTCAAATTTAAAGTAGGCAATGTAAGTTGTTGCAGCCCCTCAGTATTAGCCTGTTTTTCACTATAAATTGCTTGCCCAGTGATATTAAACAATTGAATATCAACATTTTGTGCGTTTTTACCTAAATCATACACTAACGTAATATTCCCATCCGATGCTGGATTCGGATAGACGGCAAGCACGGCAGTACCATTTTTAACATCTTGAACGCTGGTGGGTTTAACAATTTCCCTTGTAAAAATAATATTGCCATTAGAACTGCCGCCGAATTTGGTAAAAACGATTTTATAGATTTTACCGATGGGTGTTCTGATAAAATATGCGGTAGAATCGGCTATTTTCCATTGATTTGTTGCCATATCAAATATTTTCCAATCATAACCAATGACATTAATTCTTGGATTATAATTTAGATTTTCATAAACATCACTGGAAGTATCTCTTTTTACAACTTTGGCTACTTTGACACCATCATTGTGCAAGATACCCGTTAAAGGATAACTCACAAGAACGCCTGTGGTAGGATCAGGTGTTTGACCATAATAACGCCCTGCAACAATATCCCAATCTTTAATCAACGGCTCCCTATCGAGCTTACTATTGGTAGCGATGGAATAATATCCAAAGTTTTTACCTGCAAAAGCATTTTTGTTCAAAGACGCACTGACTTCATTCGCTCCATTCAAATCAGCATATCTGAAAGTATAAGTTGTATCGTAAGACAAACGGTCAATGATGATTTTTTTCCAAGCACCAGCTACTGTTTTCAATACATAAACTGAATCGCCATTGATATGGTGTGTAACAAAATTATACCCACCCCAACCGTAATCGAAGACATTATTGCCAGTCATATTAAATGTACCGACTGACCATGTTGTGTCAATACCATTTTGAGCGACTAATTTCAGCGTATCGACAGTCATTGTAGCCCATTCAGCCGCAGATGCAACAGCTTTATAGAGGGTTGAAAAAGGGTTCGTATTTATTGCAGCATCCCGTTGAATACGCGTAGAAAATGCTAAATCCCAATCCAAATTAGATTTTTTAGTTTCAACATCGGTTTCTAATTTATACCAAACTTGTTG
>JAYTON010000413.1:0-6269 GCA_043747725.1 Saprospiraceae bacterium | reverse complement strand
TTGCCGAATCGCTTGCGTGCTTTGTTTAAACATTCAGATAAAGGAGGCGAATTAGTGCGTCGGTCGTTAGCGGGTTTGTTCGCGTATGTGAGCAATCGCGTACCTGAGATTTCAGATAGTTTATATGCCATTGATGATGCCCTCCGCGCGGGTTTTGCATGGGATTTGGGACCATTCCAATATTGGGATGTCATCGGCATTACTGAGGGGGTCGCTGCTGCGGAAGCGGATGGTCAACAAATTTCGGCTTGGGTGAAAGAGATGATTGCTGCTGGATTTACCAGTTTTTATAAATCTGAAAATGGTGTTAAAAAGTATTACGATATTAAAACAAAATCATATCAGCCAATGCCTGGTGCAGGCGAGTTTATAGTTTTGGATAATTATCGCGATAAAAAACCTGTTTATGAAAATCCAGAAGTTGTGTTGCACGATATTGGAGATGGCGTTTTGTGTTTAGAATTTAGAAGCAAAGCCAACTCAATCGGCGAGGGTGTACTGAGGGGAATCAATGATTCAATAAAAATTGCCGAAGAAGAAGGTTGGAAAGGCTTAGTGATAGGTAATAATGCGACGAATTTTACAGTCGGTGCTAATTTGATGATGATTGCCATGTTGGCTTATCAGCAAGAATGGGATGAATTGAATTATGCCATTAAATTTTTCCAAGATACGTCTATGAAGTTGCGCTATTCGGCAATTCCTGTGGTGATTGCTACGCAAGGCTATGTATTCGGCGGCGGTTGTGAGTTTTCGATGCACGCTGATGCAGTGGCGGCGGCAGCTGAGAGTTATGTGGGTTTAGTGGAAGTCGGAGTCGGTTTGATACCGGGCGGCGGCGGCACTAAAGAATTTGCCGTGCGGGCAAGCGATACGTTCCACGAAGGCGATGTGCAAATAAATATCCTCATCGAGCGATTCAAAACTATTTCTACGGCTCAAGTGGCGACTTCCGCACACGAAGCATTTAATCTCGGTTATTTGACGCATGAAAAAGATTTTGTTGTTCTCAATAAAGATAGAAATATAGCTGAAGCTAAGAAAAAAGCCTTGCAATTGGCTGAAAACTACGTGCAAAAGCAACCGCGTAAGGATATTTTAGTGTTGGGTAGAACAGGTTTATCAGCCCTTTATGTAGCGGCTCACTCTCTTCAATTGGGCAATTATGCCAGCGAACACGACATCAAAATTGCTAAAAAAGTGGCTTATGTCCTTTGCGGTGGCGACCTCACGGGTGCACAGCGTGTGAGTGAGCAATACCTTTTGGATGTTGAGCGCGAAGCATTTTTGAGTCTTTGTGGCGAACAGAAATCATTGGAGCGCGTTCAATATATGTTGACGAATAACAAGCCTTTGAGGAATTAAGTGGTTAAATATTTTGCGAAACTATGTGGTACAAACCTATAAGGTTTTTTAAAAACCTTATAGGTTTATCAATAGCGAATTATTGGTATATTTTTATCATAAAATATTGATTTACAATAAATTAAAAATTAAAAAAAATGCAAGAAGCATATATAATAGCCGGCTATCGGTCGGCAATAGGCAAAGCAGGACGCGGTGGTTTTAGAAATTATCGCTCCGATGATTTGGCGGTGGACATCATCAAACACCTTATGGCGCAAGTACCGGAAGTCGATCCTAAGCAAGTGGACGATGTGATTGTCGGTTGCGCTAATCCCGAAGGCGAGCAGGGTTTGCAAGTGGGTCGTCAGATTTCCCTTCGCGCTCTCGGAAAGGAAGTGCCAGGGTTTGTCATCAATCGCTATTGTGCTTCGGGTTTGGAAGCTATTTCAATTGCTGTGGCTAAGATTCGGGCTGGCATGGGTGATTGCTACGTTGCCGGTGGTGCGGAAAGCATGAGCATGATTCCGATGACAGGTTATAAACTTGCGCCAGCTTATTCGGTGGCGCGTGATACGCCCGATTATGTCGTTGGTATGGGTTTGACAGCGGAAGCCGTGGCGAAAAAATTTAATATCAGCCGTCAACAAGCGGATGAATATTCAGCCAAAAGCCATGCTAAAGCGGCGGCGGCTATTGATGCAGGTAAATTTAAAAGTGAAATAGTCCCTGTTTCGGTAGAGGAAGTATTTGTTGCCAATGATAAACGGACAACCAAAACCTCTGTTGTAGATACCGATGAAGGCGTGCGCCGCGACACCACTACTGAGGGGTTGCTCAAACTGCGCCCAGCTTTCGCTATGAATGGCGTTGTGACAGCAGGCAATTCTTCTCAAACATCGGATGGTGCCGCTTTTGTTTTAATTGTCTCTGAATCTATGTTGAAGCAATTGAATGTGAAGCCGATTGCGCGTTTGGTATCGTGTTCTGTCGGTGGTGTTGAGCCTATTATTATGGGCATCGGACCTTGTGCAGCCATTCCAAAAGCCTTGAAACAAGCCAATCTCTCTCTCAATCAAGTAGATTTGATTGAACTCAATGAAGCCTTTGCGGCTCAAGCCCTCGCGGTCATTCAAGAAGCGGGCTTAAATCCTGACATCGTGAATGTGAATGGTGGGGCGATTGCTTTAGGTCATCCGCTGGGTTGTACAGGTGCGAAATTATCAGTTCAGTTGTTCAACGAATTGCGTCGGCAGGAGAAAAAATATGGTCTGGTAACGGCTTGCGTTGGCGGTGGTCAAGGCATTGCAGGCATTTATGAATTGTTGAATTAAAAATAAAATAGGCTTTATACGGCAATGGCGATACCCCTCAGTATCGCCCTTGTTTTTTTGTAAAGTTTCGTTTACTTATGATATCATCTTACGCAGTTTTATGAAAACTTAGCGAGACAAATAGAATAACCGAAATTGCTCAAACTCTGTTAACTCTTGTTGCACAAAGCGAGTGAATAGGCGTTCCCCAACTTGTTCAAGCAAGGCGGAAATGCCAACATCTATCAATCGAAGTCCTGTAGGTGTCAGGAAGATATTATCGAAAGTAAGTCCGGGCATATCTGAAGGACGGCGTAAATCTCGATGAACAAAGCCATTTTTATGTAATTGACGTAATTCATTCTCAAAAACATCTAACCACAACTCCCGTCGTTCATATTCGTAAGCTCGAAAATCCATTGGATAGAGCCGTTCCATGACCAACATCTCTGCTTCGTCATTGAGTTCATCGAGCCGTATAAATCGAACAAGTAAATCATTCACCTTATTGGCAAATTGTAATTTAAGCGATTCAGAGCCAATATCAGAGCGTGTGTCGCCTGTAAATATTTTCCCAACTTCGGTTTCAGAAAGAGCAATAACGGTATTGTTGTCTCCAGTTGATAATGTGCCTGGATAAGGTTTTTTCATGTAAAAACGGGTATTTGAGTAATCTAAACTCAAAAGTACAAATTATTTGTCGGTTTGTCGAGCAGCATGTTTTTACGCGAAATAATATGGTCATGGCTTTATGCGGCAACGGCGATACCCCTCAGTATCGCCGTTGTTTTTTATGGAATATGTCTGTAAATAACCTTACAAGCGATTTTTCCAAACTTTAGGGTCACGTGCTTTGTGAATAACGGCTATAATAGTTACTTCATTTGATATATTATCCACTGAATAGAGGATTTTGTAAGGGAAGATTTTCAAAAAGGCTTGTCGTATATCATTATGTGCAAATGGATATAATTCTGGATTTGATTCTAAGCGTTTCAAAATTTTAGATACCGCTTCAATAAAGCGTTTTTCTAATCCAGGTATGTTTTGGGATTTGTACCAGCCTAACACTTCTGTTAAATCTTCGGAGGCTAAAAATGAAAAGATGATGGCGTATCTCATAGTGATTCCTCTAATTGAGCTTTTAAGTCTTCCCAAAGGACAGATTTATCCTTATTGGCTAAATGGTGAGCCATACGCATATCAATGAAGTTTTTTTCTTCCTCAGACAATATATGTTCAGTTGTTTCAAAAGTCACAAAATCGAATTTTGAAAGCAAGTCAAGCATAAAATCTATTTGATTTTCATCTACATCTATTAATATTTTCATCTTATTTTTTATACAAAGATAACCTCTTTTTATTGAACCGCAACTTTGCAAAATGAATAATTTTTTGAAAAACAAGCTTTATGCGGCATCGGCGATACCCCTCAGTATCGCCGTTGTTTTTTATGAAATTTGCTTTATAAAGTTGTAATCCGTACCTTTTTTGCATTTATTGTAATAAAATATTTACCGTGTTTAGGATAATATTCAGCAATGACTTGTCGCAAAGTCTGTCTTATAATAGGTAAATCTTCTTTTTTATAGCGTAAAAATACAATCGTAATGCGTTTAATTTGGTGAGCAAATATCAATTCACCAAAATCTTTATCTTCTGTAATCAACAAGGCATCTTTATCTAAAACCCATTGAGCTATATCACGGTCATCCATGCCTACCTGCACTTCACGTACTGATGTGACGTTGAAACCATCTGCCAATAAATCATTAACAAATTGTTGATGCAAATTTTCATCGGAAATAATCATTAAACGGCAACTTCATAGGTGATTTCATCGGCTATTTTATCGGCAGCATAGGCGAACGCTGCCCGAACTTGCGTGATGGTCAAGTGTGGATACATTTCCAAAATATCCTCTATGGTAAATCCTTCGGATAGTTTGCGCATCAATAATTCAACGGTAATGCGTGTCCCTTTGATAACAGGCTTACCAAGCATAACGGCAGGATTTCTTTCAATGAGTACGTGGTGCATGAGCTATTTTTTTTTACAAAAATATGCTTTTTTCATGAAAAAGACAAGGAAATACGGAGAGGGTGCTTCTATAGCTAAACAATTTAGATTTAGCACAAGCGATAACCTTTTGAAAAAATATGCTTTATGCGGCAACGGCGATACCCCTCAGTATCGCCGTTGTTTTTTATGGAATCTACTCTATTACGTGTTGGCTTTGATTATATTTAAAAATCCGTAGTAATTAAGTCTTAATATCTGTTAATTCAACTTTACTCCAATAGTGTGTTTTTTCAAACCTACCTAAATCATAATCAAGTTGTGCTTGTGCCTTGTCATCTGCTATATGATTTTGATATTGCAACATACAAAACATTGCCATATGTGTAGGATCGCCTAAATTATAAGTTTGATGATGTCGAAGTGGTTGTGCTATTTCATGGGTTTGGAATTTCGGTAAAGATGGATAAGATTTTTCGAGCAATAAAATTTCCTCTTCTGTAAGATTGTTTATCCAGTCTCCCTTAATTTTACCTTGAGAATCAGTAATAGGAAGTACATAACAATCTGTATCTGTAAAATCAAATATTGACGTATTTGATTCTGTCATATCTTCATTATAAAGTTTTTCACCATTATGAAAATACAATAAATCAAATTGACCTTCCCCTATTAAACCTGCTTTTGCTAAAACATCATTTATATTCATTAGCATATTTTTGTTTATAACATCATTTGAAATAATCATACAAATATATTTATATTAATTTTTAAAACAAAATAATTTACAATGAAAACAAAATAATTTAATCCTCCCAATACTGAACCCCTTTTTCATTTATAAAACCTTTTTCCACTGTATATATTTTTGATGATTCAAAATAAAAAGGATTTCCATAAAAAGGTGGCCTATTAAACTCACATTTTAATAATTCTTTACCATTTTTATCAATTAATCCCCAATTATAAAAACCATATGTACCATATCCATCTAGTGATCTATGATTACTTACAGATGTAAGACCATATTTGAATTCCTTTACATGTTTATATTTGAAAGGAACTACAACTTCATTATTTCTATTAATAAAACCCCATTTGCCATACTTTTTTACACCGACTAATCCTTCAGTAAAATAATGCCACGCATTAGGGTAATCACATTTTATAACTAAGTTTCCTAATTTATCTATAAATCCGAATTTTCTATTTTTTTTGATTTTGGCTAAACCTTCTTTAAAATCATACGCATTTTTAAGATTGCAAAGTATTATTTCAACCCCATTCATATCAATATAACCTCTTTTTCCATTTTTCTTTATAAGAGCTAATCCATCAGAATAACTATGCACATCCTCATAAATACACGAGACAACTTCATTTCCGCTTTTATCAATAAAACCCCATTTTTCATTTTTCTTAACCTTTGCAAATCCTTCTTGGAAATCACAAGCATCTTCATAAATACAAGGAACAAACTCATATCCATTTTTATAAGAGTATGTTTTAAAATTAAATTTTAAAATTTTGACAAAATGATAGAAATAAAAGCTAATTGGATAAAAGCAACAGAAGAATCTACTGTTTTCTCAT
>JAYTON010000412.1:0-6772 GCA_043747725.1 Saprospiraceae bacterium | reverse complement strand
ACTATCTGCTTCAAAAACGCCATCGACAACACAAAATACATCGGATTCCCTTAAAATAAAAAAAGAAAATACGGATACGATTATCAATGTGAAAGGCATAGCAACCCCTCTTCCTAAAGAAACGTTTGCACATTATTTTAAGGATAGCACTACGAATGTCGTCTTTACAGGTGCTTTTCAAAATAAAGATAATGCCGAGCACATTTTAAAAAGGCTCAAAGCCATCGGTTATGACAAGGCTGAAATTATTATGAAAGAGGGGTTGCCTTATTCAATTGTGGTGTCCGGATTTTATACCTATAAAAGCAGTGCAAAAGCGGAGGTGCGGGCTTTGAAGCGGCGGGGCATTGATGCATATAAAGCTAAAAAGGAGTGGTCGGATATTTATCGGAAATGAAAATATACTGAGGGGGTCTCTTTCCGAAAAAGATTTTTAACTTTGCGGCGTCAAAAAGTTTGAATCAAAACAAGGAAATCATTCTACTAAACATCATAAAAATATGACGCTTACCGAACCGCTCATCACCGTCGAAATTGCCAAAAGCTTAGGACTTCTGCCTGAAGAATTTGAAAAAATCAAGAAAATATTGGGTCGTACGCCTAATTTTACTGAACTATCCATCTTTTCAGTCATGTGGTCAGAGCATTGCAGCTATAAAAATTCCATTACTTATTTGAAAAAACTCCCGCGCGATGGTGGTCGCTTACTTGTAGGTGCAGGTGAAGAAAACGCTGGATTAGTGGACATTGGCGATGGTTTGGCATGTGCTTTCAAAATAGAATCGCATAACCACCCCTCAGCCATCGAGCCATTTCAAGGGGCGGCGACAGGTGTAGGCGGTATTCACCGCGATATTTTTACAATGGGCGCGCGCCCGATAGCGTCGCTCAATTCCCTTCGATTTGGGAATTTGGAAAGTGCTCACATGCGGCATTTAGTAAAAGGCGTTGTCGAAGGCATCAGTCATTATGGCAATTGTTTTGGCGTGCCGACAGTCGGGGGCGAAGTCTATTTTAATGAGTGTTACAACCACGATATATTGGTAAACGCCATGTCAGCGGGCATAGTAAAAGTAGGTGAAACCATTTCTGCAACGGCTGAAGGGGTAGGCAATCCAGTATTTATTGTCGGCTCGGCTACGGGCAAAGACGGTATTCATGGTGCCACCTTTGCGAGTGCGGATTTGGATGAAAACTCCGCTGAAGACCTCCCGTCAGTACAAGTCGGTGATCCATTTCAAGAGAAATTATTACTTGAAGCGAGTTTAGAAGTGATTAAAACAGGAGCAGTTGTAGGTATGCAAGACATGGGTGCTGCAGGTATTATCTGTTCCACGTCTGAAATGTCGGCTAAAGGCGGTGTGGGGATGATTATAGATTTGACCAAATCACCGCAACGTCAAAAGGGTATGAAAGGTTGGGAAATCCTCTTGTCGGAGAGCCAAGAGCGCATGTTGATAGTCGCTAAAAAAGGGGAGGAGCAAGCCATTTTAGATGTGTTTGATAAATGGGATTTGCCTTGCGCTCAAATCGGTGAAGTCACCGATACAGGTCGTTTGGAGTTTTATCATCATGGTGAAAAAATTGCGGATGTACCAGCCGAGCCTTTGGTTTTAGGCGGTGGTGCGCCTGTTTATCAGCGTCAATTTACCCCCCCTCAGTATTTTAAGTACATTGAACAATTTGATTTAAATGCAATTGAAGAACCTAAAGATTTAAAAGAAACAGCTAAAAAATTGTGGAATTCGCCCAATATTGTTTCAAAACGCTGGATTTATGAGCAATATGACTCCATGATTCGGACGAATACGCTTACGACGAATAGGCCTTCGGATGCGGCGATTGTCCGAGTGAAAGGCACTCAAAAAGCATTAGCTTTGACAACCGATTGTAACTCAGCCTACGTTTATGCCGACCCTTACAAAGGCGGTATGATTGCCGTTGCGGAAGCTGCGCGCAATATCGTTTGCAGCGGCGGCGAGCCTGTGGCAATCACAAATTGTTTAAATTTCGGCAATCCGTATAATCCTGAAGTATATTATCAATTTGTTCATGCATTACAAGGCATGGGTGATGCTTGTCGCCGTTTTGAGACGCCTGTGACGGGTGGCAACGTGTCGTTTTACAATCAAATGGTTCAAAATGGTGTGATGACGCCTGTTTATCCGACCACCACGATTGGTATGTTGGGCATTTTAGAAGATTTCACCAATCAAATGACTTTGGATTTTAAAAATGAAGGTGACATGATTTATTTGATTGGTGAAAGCAGAAATGATATGGCGAGTTCCGAATATTTGCAGCGTTTGCATGGTGTAAAACATTCTCCTGCACCCTATTTTGATTTGGAAGAGGAAATTTTTGTACAACACACTGTTTCATATTTGATTAAAAACAAATTGATTCAATCGGCTCATGATGTTTCAGAAGGCGGTCTTTTCGTTACTTTGATGGAGTCGGGTATGCCTAATAATTTGGGTTTTGCTATTGAAAAATCTCAAAATACTGAGGGGGTACGCCTCGATGCTTTTCTTTTCGGTGAGAGTCAAAGCCGTGTTGTGGTTTCAGTAAAAGAATCGGAAGTCGTTCATTTTGAACACTTTATGAATGAAAGAAAAGGTGCATTCAGCAAATTAGGGTGCGTTATGGGCGAGCGTATCAGCATCAATGGCGAAGGCTGGGGGAATATCACCACTTGGAAAAAAGTATATGATGAAACGTTAGGCGACATTATGAATAATGAGTAATAGAGTTATAATGGAGTAGCCCCCAATTCCCAAAGGGGGAGCATTTAGAATAAAATAAACTGTTGTACTCTTTTTAGCACTTATTGAGGTCAGTAGCTTAATAAAAATATGATTTTTCAACTACTTCACAGTGACTCCCCCTTTGGGGGTTGGGGGGCTACGTTTTCATTCATCTCTTGTATGGCTTCCTCTGTTTGATGCAATTTTTCTTTGCAAAGCTTGATTAACTCGGAGGCTCTGCTGACTTTTTCAGCCAAATCATCAATGCCGATAGTATCGTTCTGTAGATTTTGAACAATCTCTTGCAACTCTTTCATGGCTGCATTGTATGAAAACTCACCGCTTTTTTTCTTAGACATATTTTCTTATTTTATGATACTTTTTACAACACCGTCGGAAAGGTACGTCTCCAATTCATCACCCGATTGGGCATTTTGTGTTTTTGTTAAAATTTTATTGTTAATTTTTGAAAGACTGAAACCCCGCTTCAAAGTAGCTTCAATACTGACTAAATCAATGATTTTCAAAGCATTATCTATTTTAATTTTTTCAAATTTTAAAATATTCTTACTGTCTTTCGACAATATATTTTGAAAATTATTCAAAAGTGTCTTTTGATTTTTTAAGTAAAAAGTTGAATGGGTTTTAATGAAATGATCAAACTGAAGCAACCTACCCCCCTCAGTATTAAGCCGTTCGCGGACATAAGATTGGAGGTAATTTTTAATTTCAAATAAGGACGACTCAAAACGAATCAGGTGATTGAGTATAAAATCCGCTACCGCAGTAGGCGTTTTCAACGAAGAATGGGCGACCAAATCGAGCACTGTTTGGTCAACATCGTGTCCAATACCAGTGAAAACGGGCAGTGGAAACCGCGCTACAGCCTCGCATACTGAGGGGGTATCGAAAGCCACCAAATCCAGCCGCGAGCCACCACCTCGGATAATCACCACGCAATCAAATTTATCTTTTTGAGCTTTGATGTTTTCCAACTGTTGCAGCATCATTTTCTCAACCAAAGAGCCTTGCATGGCAGATTGAAAAAGTTGAATATTAAGACTATACGCATATTCATTATCCAAAATATGGTTTTTAAAATCTTGCCAACCGGCTGCCGTTTCGCTCGAAATAACGGCTATGCGCTGAATAACTGACGGGAGTATTAAGGCTTGATTGCGCCCAATTAATCCTTTTTTTTGTAAGTCGGCAATGAGCTGACGGCGTTGAATTTCGAGTTTGCCGATGGTATAAGTGGCGTCAATGTCGTCAATAATAAGTTTCAATCCGAACCGTTCATGAAAATCCAGCCTTGCTTTCAGTCGAATTTCCATGCCTTCCGAAATGATACCGTTGAGTTCAAGAGAAGGGCTACCAGTTTGAATGCCCAAATTGCGTTCAATGCGTTTATAATCTTGCGCCCAAATCACTGCGGGCATTTGCGCGATGATGGTATTGTCTTCTTTTTGTAGCAAATCAATATAAAAATGTCCGCGCGATTGCCCAATTTGACTAATTTCAGCAGTGACCCACACAGCTTCATTAAAGTTGAGAGCAATGACGCGCCGTAGAAATTCATTGAGTTCTTGTAATGAGTAAGTTTTCAACAGGAATATTTAAATTATTTTCAGTTATTTTCAATTTTTTTTGAAATTACTGTAACCTTTCCAAAAAAAAACCATCTTATAGGTATCACTCTTAAAAGAGTTTGCAAGATTTAAAAAAAGTCACACTTTTTAAGATAAATTTAACCTTGAATTGAACTTTTATAGTAAAAATATTGTATTTTTGTAGTGTTTAAAAAAACTAGACCGAAATGAAAAATAAGACAATCAAATCTGCTTTGTTTTCCTCTATTATTCTAATAAGTGCTGTTTGCTTTATTTATGTAAATGTAGTAGCTACTTCTGGCAATAAAACCAGCCTCAATGAGCCTGCTGTGGGTATCGAAAATGCAGTATTAGAAGATTCGAAAATGCCTGATTTAAAGTTAATCAAATCAGTAGTAGATATACTTGGCAAATTTACAACAGCTAAATAATTAAATAATAAGGCTGTAATGTTTCAATTTGTCTATAAAAAAAGGGCAAGTGCTTAAAGTACTTGTCCTTTTTAATTTATATTAAAAATTGAAATTGAATAAATTTGTATTGTATTAAAAATCAAATAGTTATGGCGAAATATTCTTTATTCTACTATTATTTTTTCATTGCTTGGTATGTCTTTTCGTATTTTGTCCAAGGCATTTTTTTATGATTATCTTCTCCAAAATAGGTCATAATCATTTCAAATTGTTCCGCTGCTCGAAAGCCTGGTATAGCTTGAATCAAATTTAAATCTTCATCTAAAAAAATAATAGTCGGATACGACATTTGACCCCTCAGTAATTCGGCTGCTAATTCATTAAATCCTACACCGCTTTGAGTCACGAAACGATAAGTTTTACTTCTGAAAACTATATCGCTTTTCTGCTCTGCATCTAATTTGACAGGATAATAATTGTCGTTGATGTATTTAATGATGAATTGTTGACTGAATGTCGTCTTTTCCATATTTTTACACCAACCGCACCAATTAGTATATACATCAATAAAAATCTTACGTTTTTCTTTTTTAGAGAGTGCTTCAGCCTGCTCTATAGTGTACCAGTGAATGACATCATCGGTTTTGACCTGTGCATAAGTCCTTGAAAAACAAGTTATTACAAATAGGAAAAGAATTAAAGATATTTTTTTGTAGCTCCACATTTTCTGCATACATTTCGTTAGGAAGTAATGATAAAACAAAGTAACATATTAAAGACGGTATTTCCAAAGTGAGTAGCCTAATGAAAAGTTACTTTAAGAAAACTTTAACGGCAGAAGTTAAGGATTTTTATAAATCAAAACTTCGTTGTCATCTAACGGAAAGCGACTTTCAAGTTGCTGAATAGGTAAGGTTGCCGCGGGTATCCCCCCCCTCAGTGTAAGGGGGCTTTTTATGATTCGGGCTTCGTCCCACAAGCCTCTTTCAATAAAACTTTGCAGCGTTTTAGCGCCTCCCTCAACAAGTATTATGCCTACTTGTTGAGCTGATAAATCTTTTAAAATATTCAAAATCAATGACTTATCAAATTTTATTTGCCTAAAATCAATATTTTTTAATTTATTTTCGTTATTTGTATAAGTTGAAGCAGAACTTTCCGTGTAAAGTATTGTTTTAATTGTTTTGTCAAAAATTTGAAGAGAGTGAGTGAGGCGACGGTTTTTATCAATCACAACTCTTATTGGGGATTTGCCGAAATAAAATCGATTGCTTAAAGCAGGGTTATCAGTTTCAGCCGTTTGGGTACCGATTAAAATAGCATCACACTCGCTGCGCCATTTATGCACTAAACGTTTGGACAGTTCATTGCTAATTTGGATACGTTCATTTTGTCTACCGATGTAACCATCAGCACTTTCAGCCCACTTTAAAATGATGTAAGGTCTCTGTTGAGTGACACCTATTACAAATGGTTTTAAAGTATTTTCATAATCATCACTGATTTTCGTCGAAAAACTTTGCAAATTATCAACAGAAACATTATTTTTACGTAGTTTTTCAATACTTCGACCTGCAACATTTGGGTTAGGGTCAGTAAATGCAATAACAACATGAGGTATTTTCTCTTTCAATATCAAATCCACGCAAGGCGGCGTTTTCCCAAAATGGAAACACGGCTCCAGCGAAACGAATATGTCGGATTCCGACAGATAGGGAATATTTTGAGGTTTTACATCCGCGACGGCATTCACTTCTGCATGTGCTTTGCCATATTCTTGATGCCACCCTTCGCCAATGATTTTGTCCATTCTCACAATCAATGCACCAACTGAGGGGTTGGGAGATGTTTTACCATTGCCCAAACGAGCTAAGTCAAAACATCTTCTAGTATATATAGGGTATTTTTTTAAAGACATGAAACCTTTGTTTAATATATTTTGTTATTCTTGGAAATCTACTATATTTTTGATTCAAAATTAATTATGATTTAATTCCAAATT
>JAYTON010000411.1:0-4790 GCA_043747725.1 Saprospiraceae bacterium | reverse complement strand
CATGATTTGAGTCCAACATACTGGGGCAGTCAATTGTTTTATTAAATTAGCTTGAATGACTGAGGGGTCGGAATGTGGTTTGGCATCCACATTTTGATAAAGCGGGCATATCGGTCGCTTAAAATGTGTATTTTCTATCGCCGTTCTGAGCTCATCTTCTGCGGGTTTCATCAAAGGCGAATGGAATGCACCACCAACAGGCAAAATGAGGGCGCGTTTCGCACCGGCTGCCTTGAGTTTTTCGCACGCTTCATTCACCGCTTCAATTGTGCCAGATATTACCAACTGACCAGGCGTGTTATAGTTAGCAGGAACGACCACACCATCAATTTCAGCGCATATTTTCTCAATAATATCATCTGCTAAACCTAAAATAGCCGCCATTGTACTGGGTTGTGCTTCGCAAGCTTTTTGCATCGCGAAGGCGCGTTGCTGCACCAATTGCAAACCTTCTTCAAAGCCCATACCGCCCGCTGCCACCAATGCCGAAAACTCTCCGAGCGAGTGACCTGCTACGCAATCGGGCTGAAAGGCATCTCCTGCCATCCTCGCTTTGATGACTGAATGCAGGAAAACAGATGGTTGTGTCACCTTTGTTTGCTTCAAATCTTCTTCTGTTCCTTCAAACATGATGTCACTCAGGCGATAGTCGAGTATATCGTTCGCCTGTTCAAAAAGGTCTTTAGCGAAGGCGGAAGTTTCGTACATATCCTTACCCATGCCCACGAATTGGGCAGCCTGTCCTGGAAAAACGTATGCTTTTTTACTCATAAAATATTGATTATCAATTGTTTGTAAAATTTATACCTCTCAGTAATTAGAATTTCAATGTATAATTGTCGGAGTCAATTAGAGTGACTCCGACAATATTGCCTCCTCAAATAAATAAAACTTTAATAGTGATAATTAAAGTTTACTAAAACGCAAAATTATAAATTCTCACAATATTCAACGATTCCAATGTCCCTTTTTATAAAATCCATCTAAAAGTCAAATTGATACGGGGTTTTGTTTTTTTAGGCTCTTTGGGGATGGCGTGTTGCCAATAATGTTGCATTTCGCCTGACATGATTAACACAGAGCCATGCGTCAACAGCAATTCAAATTTCTCATTTTTATCGTCTTTTCTGCGAAAAATAAAGCGGCGGCTTTCGCCAAAATTGATAGATGCGATGGTTGGGTTTAAGCCCAATTCTTTTTCATCATCTGAATGAAAGCCCATTGAATCATTGCCATTTCGATAAAAATTGAGCAAAACAGTGTTAAAATCCTGAGGTTTAAAAGTATTTTCAGTTGTTTTTGTTAAGAATACTGAGGGGGTAGTTAGTTGTTCAACTCTACGTTTTATAGACAATAATGGTTCATTCCAAGGCAGAGGGATTTGCGTTTTGCCCGAATAGGTATAGACTTTTCCTTGGTCGCCATACCAGGCAGTGAGGCGCGGTTCAAGCACTTTTTTACCGAATATTGTGATTTCTCCCTGCTGCCAATCGACATTTTCAGTCAATTGTTTTTGAAGATGATCGGCTTCCTCTTTTTTAAAAAAAGACTCCACGAATAGAAGTTCAGCATTTTTCAAGGGAATTCGGCGTTCTTTTTCAAAAAATATCATAGTTTAGGCTTTAAAATTAGATGCATATTAGAACAAATGTTCTAATTTAGTATAAACTCAATATAATTCAATTTTTTAGAAATGATACCCCTCAGTATAAATGGGCATTTTAGAACAATTGTTCTAAATATCGAATTAATCTAATTTTTTAGAACATTACAAACCGCTAACTTGATGTGCAAATTTATCATTTAGAACGGTTGTTCTAAATTTGATTACAAACCTAAATTTTTAAATATTTTAAACAGTTAATTTGAAATACTAATTTAGGCTTTAGAACGGTTGTTCTAAATTTTCTTAAAAATGATATCTCTCAGTATTTCGATCTAATTTGATTAATATAACTTATTGATTGTCAATAATTTATAACTATAACAAAAATGCCCTCCGATAAGTCGAAAGGCATTTTTATCTACAGTTTTTAAGCAATTCTCCTTTAGAAATTAAGCATTTAAAATAATTTATTCCACCCCAATTTTAGAACCATTCGGTATAGTCGCTCCTTTTTTCACCACTATAATACCGTCAATAATACAGTAAGAATCGGTTTCTATATTGGCTAAACCTTCGCCGCCTTTGATGGTAACATCATCACCGATGCGACAGTTTTTATCTAAAATAGCCATTTCAATATTACAATTTTTACCGACCCCAACATTCACCCTATCTTTTTTCACCAACTGCTTAAGATGTTCGTAATAATCTGCACCCATCATTATGGTATTTTTTATAACTGTTTTGTCACCAATCCGACTCCGAATACCGATGATAGACCGCTCTACGCTCTTTGCATGGAGAATACTGCCTTCTGAAACCAGCGTTTTTTTGAACGTTGTTCCGAAAAATTTTGACGGCGGCAACATGCGCGAACGAGTAAAAATAGTTTTTTCAACATCATATAGGTCAAATTTAGGCACATTGTCCGTCAATTCAAGATTGGCTTCAAAGAATGAAGATATATTTCCAATATCAGTCCAGTAGCCTGTATATTGATAGCTGGCAACTCTCAAGCCCGATGTAATAGCCGCTGGTATAATGCCTTTACCAAAATCAGTAGCGTCTGCATTTTCATTCAACAAATTATTCATCGTTTCGCGGTTGAAAATATAGATACCCATACTCGCGAGGTATATTTTACCTTTTTTTTCTTCTGTTTTGGATACAGGGGACACCCACTCGTGGAGAATATCCTTTTTGGGTTTTTCGGTAAAACTTTCAATCATCCCCTTTTTATCCACTTTCATAATGCCAAAATCAGGCGCATCCTGATCATCCACAGGAATTGTGGCGATACTTAAATCAGCATTTTTCAAAATATGTTCTTTTGCCATGGCTAAAAAATCCATTTGATAGAGTTGGTCGCCTGAAAGAATCAAGATATAATCATAATCTTGAGTGCGGATATGCCTTAGGGATTGACGAACCGCATCGGCAGTGCCTTGAAACCAATGCGGGTTGTCAGGCGTTTGCTCGGCAGCGAGGATATCTACAAAACCACCTCTAAAATGATCAAAATAATAGGTGTTTTTGATATGCTGATTGAGCGACGCAGAGTTGAACTGAGTGACAACATACATTCTTCTGACGCCACTATTGATACAGTTTGAAATAGGAATGTCAATCAGCCGATACTTACCTGCTATCGGTACTGCGGGTTTTGAACGATCCTTTGTCAAAGGATATAGTCGGGAGCCTTGTCCGCCTCCAAGAATAAGGCTAACCATTTTAATGGTTTTTTCCATAGTTATACAAGATAATGGGTTAAAAAATTGCGTTTAGGGCAATAGTTTGATAATAATTAGTTTTTATTGATTCAATATATACCCCTCAGTTGCTTCATAACCTCGCAATGACATGAAGGGATTTTTAAAATCCAAATATAGGATAAAAGGATAGATATACAAGCAATTTTTAAAGAATTTTCCTTAATTTATAAAACAGCCAATTGACTATATATTTTAACATAATCTTCCGTAGATTTTTCCCAAGAGTTGTCAATCGTCGTAATATACTGTCGCAATGCGCTAAATCTTTGTGGCTCATCCCAATATAAACGCATGGCTCGGATTATGGCGAAAGAGAAATCGTCGGCACTAAATGCTGAGAAACGAATACCTGAGCCTGCGCTTGAGCCTGCAAAATCCACAACCGTATCGCGCAAACCCCCTACACTCCTCACGATTGGCACCGTTCCGTAGCGTTGGGCATACATTTGATTCAAGCCACAGGGTTCTACACGACTCGGCATCATCAGAAAATCACTCCCTGCATAAAGCTGATGCGACAATGTCTCGTTATATTCAAGTGAAACGCCAAAAGTGCCATTGAAACGGAACGCCATGCGTGCCAAAGCATCTGATACTGAGGGGTCGCCTGTGCCCAATATCGCAAAGCAAGCTGCGCCACCTTGCGATAAAAATTGCCCAATGACTTCGGGCATCAAATCTGC
Organism: Saprospiraceae bacterium; assembly: GCA_043747725.1. Lineage (GTDB taxonomy): Bacteria > Bacteroidota > Bacteroidia > Chitinophagales > Saprospiraceae > JAAFJT01. The sequence continues at coordinate 729 of JAYTON010000411.1, read as the reverse complement.
TCCTTTTTCTCCGACGATACGCCCAATGAAAGTGATTAGAGGCAAATCAGGGCGCAAACCGAACTTTTCACAAATGATTTTTTTATTTTCTTTTTTAAATTCCTCTACATCTTCTTTAAGTTGAAAATGAATCATTGGGTCAGTACTGGGGTCCCAAACTTGGTTGTCAATGCCATTCAAGATGCCGATACTTTTAGGTCGTTCATTGTCCATGAGCCATTCTAAACCGCCTGAATCATTGCGCAATTCTTCCATATATCCCTTGGACACCGTTGTAAAACGCCAGCAGCATTTAATAGCACTTGCCATTGGATTGATGAAACCATTCCATTCGAGCATACCCGACGCTTCAGCGTCATAAAATGGCATTAATTGCCCCATTTGCCAACTGAACATGCCTTGATATTGACCATTATGGATAGTAAAAACCGTTGGAATTTGAGCCAATGACTTGTATTCAGGGCAAAATTTAATCATAAAAGGTATCAAACCTGTGTGATGATCATGACAATGCAATACTTTAGGTTTAATTTTCAAGCCTATTATCCAATGAATGACAGCTTGTTGAAAAGTGAGCCAACGTGCTACATCATCTCTATATCCAGTGCCGCTTTCATCTGTATAAATGCCTGTCCTATCAAAAAACGGGGGGCAACTGACAACATAAAGTTTAAACCCCAACGAATCATTCAAACATTCTTCAATGGTATAAGGCACGTAGTTCATGCC
>JAYTON010000410.1:0-9245 GCA_043747725.1 Saprospiraceae bacterium | reverse complement strand
CCAACACTCTTTCCCTACACGACGCTCTTCCGATCTATCATCGGCGTTTTTGAAAAGGGTTTTGGCGGTGCAACAAAACTTAATCCACGCATTTTGAATGAATCCGAACCCATTGAAAGGAGTGAAGGCGGTGGTGCGAAATTTTCAGTCATCATAACAGGTTTATTGACGGACACACTCGGCGGTGTATTCTGACAGTTTTGATGTAAGACCAGTGAGAAGAAAAACAACAGATAAAAAAGTTTGGGTATTTTCATAACTTCGGATTTTGGTTTAAAATTAAACCTTTTTTCTATAATGAATACCCTTATTCGACTTTTAGACAGAAACGCCATAGGTGTATATTTTTTCATGTTTTCAATAAATCTTGTAATTTTAACGTATAAAATGCGTTTCAATGCCGTTTATGTCATTGCGAGCGGAGCGCGGCAAGAGGGGGTCTGCAAAGAACTATTTTAGGATTAATGTTATTGCAACATTCCAATAAAAATTAAAATTAAAATATAAAATATTGATTTTGAATAAGTTATCACAATTGTATCAAAGTGGTTTAGAATATTTGTCAGGTGGCGGCGAAGATAATATTTACTCCTTAAAATCTCGCTTGAAGGTTTATCTATTCATTATTGGGATGTTGATTATTTCAGCATCTTCTATCTATACATACTTTTTGGTCGAAAGGTTGAAGGAAACTGAGCGCACGCAAATGGAAGTCTATCGGCAATCTCAAGAAGTCTTTGGCAGTAAAGAATATGATGAATACCCTGAGAAAGTGAAGCAATTCATCGCCGCTATAATTGAAAAAAACTATAATATCCCAATTATTTTGACCGATGATAAATATGAAGTTATTGATGCCCGAAATGTCAATGGCATTAATCCTAATGGGTTGATAACTGAGCAGGATATGGCTGTTGCGAAAAAAAAACTCAATGCATTTGTCGTCAATAATACTCAGCCTATCTATATTTTTGATGATATGGGCATCATCAAATGGAAAATTTATTCAGACGATTCCAATAATTTAACACTTTTAAAATATTATCCTTTCTTCCAATTTATACTCATCGCCTTCTTCATCGCCTTTGGTTATATCGCCTTCAGCACTGCTCGACGGAGCGAACAAAACCAGGTGTGGGTAGGTATGGCGAAAGAAACGGCGCATCAGTTGGGAACGCCCATTGCTGCTATTTTAGGGTGGATAGAGCATTTGAGAACTTCACATGAGGGCGATGAAATGACCCAAGATGTCGTAACAGAACTTGAAAATGATGTCACTCGCCTTTCGCTCGTAGCTGACCGTTTTTCAAAAATTGGCTCTGCACCTGAATTGACCCCCGTTAATATTTATGAAGAGCTTGACCGTTGCCGCGAGTATATGCAAAGACGCTCACCGCGCAAGGTCGTTTTTGATTTTCCCTATGTCAATAAAGAGGGTCACGCCCCCTCCCCTCAGCATTTGTATGCTAAAATTAATTCTCACCTTTTTGATTGGGTTATTGAAAATCTACTACGTAATGCTTTGGATGCGATGGAAGGCGGCGAAGGCAAAATAACAGCTAAGGTGTATGAAGAGCCGTATTGGATTTGCGTGGATATTAGTGACACGGGCAAGGGTATTCCTAAAAATAAATTTAATACCGTTTTTCAACCGGGCTTCACGACTAAAAAACGCGGTTGGGGCTTAGGGCTTTCCCTGGCCAAGCGTATTATCGAAAATTATCATGGCGGTAAAATACTTGTAAAAGATTCAGAATTGGGCAAATTTACTACTTTTACTATCAAATTGCCTAAGGAATAAGCCTTTTTTAAGACTTCCATTTGATATTGCAGCCACCACTGGGATACTGTTTTTCAGCGACTGGTTGACCCCTCAGTATAGCATCTAAAGCAGCCCGTAGGTCTGTGCCCGTAACGGGCAAATCATTTTTAGGTCGAGAGCCATCTATTCTACCTCTATAAGCCAACCGCATATCGCCATCGAAAACATAAAAATCGGGCGTGCAAGCGGCATCATAAGCCTTCGCTACTTCCTGCGATTCATCGTACAAATAAGGAAAAGTATAGCTTTCATTTCGAGCTAATTCAGTCATCAAATCAGGGGCATCAGCCGGATATTTTTTCGCATCATTGCTATTAATGCCTATAAAATTGACCCCTTTTGCTTGATAATCCTTTGCTAAAGCGACTATCCCAGCGTTGACATGCAATACATACGGGCAATGATTGCATAAAAACATAATGACAGTTGCCTTGTGCGATTTCAAATCATCAAGGCTCAATGTTTTACCACTTACTGTATCGGGTAAAGTAAATTGAGGTGCTTTAGTGCCGAGCGGCAACATCGTAGATTCTATAAATGCCATATTGTTTGTTTTTTAATTTGCAAAAATATCCAAAACCTTATTCGCGAAATCATTTATAGAGTAATTTTTTTTTAAAATATAATCTAAAAAAAGAGTGAAAAGTGACATTCATCTCACTTTTCACTCTTTTTTTCACTTTTTACTAAAATTTATTTTGCGATTGTTTTTATCAAAGTACCTCTCGCTACTCTATCCGTCAACATCATACCGTTCACGATGGATAATTCTTTGAGTCGCTTTTCAGGTGTGCCGAATCCTTTCAGGATTTCCGACAAAGTCGCTTCCGAATAGACGGTTTGAACTTTGATACGCTCAGGCTTGACGTTCAGTTTGGATTTGTCTGTCAACACTCTAAAACTTTTCATGGTGTTGCCAAAAGTGCTTTCATGCGTAGCAAAGTCTTTGATGTCCGCAACGCCATGAATCATATAAATCGCACCATTGTAATCAATATAAGTCGTCGCAATTCTGACAGTTTGAGCCGCTTGTCCTTGCTGTGCAGCTGCTACTTGATCTACGACTTGCACGATAGCGGGTAAGCCATTGACAGTAGAATTTTGTTGGCTGACACCTTGAAGTTTGTTTTTTTCAACAAAATTTTTAGCTGCCTCTGCTAAGGTTTTTTCAGGCGCCAATGTCATAATCATCAATGCCTTTTGATCAGCCGATGCCATTTGAAATTGGGTCGGCGAATTGACATATTTCCAGCTTTGCGGGATGGCAAACTGAAATTTTAATTCCGGATGATAGAACACATTATTTTCTACAAAGCCTTGATTAGGGTCTTCACCATATATGATACCATCTATCATCCGCAAATATCCGTCGCGATTGATGATAAAATTGCCCGGATTTTTCGCTTGATAATCCAGTGCCATAGCTTGTACTTTTTTATTACGGTCTCCTGGATCGGGGTGAGTAGAGAGGAAAGTTGGTACGCGTTGGCTTCCATCTTCTCCTGCGCTCAAGCGACCAAGTGTATTGAAAAAAGCAGCCATGTGCTGTGCGTCAAAGCCAATTTTTGAAGAATATTGAACGCCCAGTTCATCGGCTTGGCTTTCATCATTCCTACTGAATTTCAAAAATAATAATTGCAAGCCTTGCCCCAATTGGTCGCCGAACTGCGCCAACTTAGGCGAAGCAATCATAGCACCGATGAAAGCGACTTGACCGAGTATTTGTTGCGTTTGTTGGGTTGCGCCATGTCGAGCCGTCACGTGACCGATTTCATGCCCTAAAACGCCCGCTAATTGCGCTTCATCATTGAAATATGCTAAAATGCCCCTTGTAAAATACACGTAACCTCCAGGGACAGCAAAAGCATTCACCACCGGAGAATCTACGACTTTAAACTGAAAAGGCAGAGCTGGGCGGTGTGAAATCTTCACCATACGATCCCCAATAGTATTAAAATACCTTTGCAAATTGGAATCAGGATAAACGCCAAATTCGGATAATACTTGAGGATTCGATTCTGCCCCTAAAGCTTTTTCCTGCGATTCGGACATAAACATCAACTGATTCTTCCCAGTGACGGGATTGCGAGAGCATTGTGTAAAAAAAATGAAACAAGCTGTCAAAGCAGCTATTTTGATTGGATAAAAATGTAGTTTCGGACTCATTGTTATATTTTTCAAAAATAATTAGGAATATTTTTTAAAGTTTTCATAAATTATATTTCTACAAAAATAAGACACGCTAAAACTATTAACATTTTGGGGTTCTTTTTCTACAAATGTATCCAATAAAACATATTAATTGGCAAATTTGGGGTATTATTTCTACAAAAATTATTATGATTTATACTTTATTTGTTGTTAAATATTGGAGCGCCTTTGTATTAATAACCCTATTGTGCAGCGTTTATAAACTATCATTTGGTTAAGACGTTTTTATGTAATAGAGTAACTAAAGCGTTTTAGAAGCGTCTAAGGATTATTATTAAAACTAAAAATGAATTGACTACTTCAATGAATAAAATAATTTATTTCAGTATCATCATCGGCACTGCCTTGGCATTTCAAGCTTGCAAATCCGCTCAAAAAGCGACGACCACGCCTGTTAAAGTTGAGGCGGTTACAACTACTCCCCTCAGTATTTCAGCCATTTTATCGAAAATGGAAGGCAATGAAATCAAAGCGGATTGGTTGTCAGGCGATGTGGACGCGGATTATAAAGGCAAACCAATGAGTATTTCGGCTTCAATGAATGCCCGCTTTCGGCGCGACAGTGTAATATGGCTTAATGTCAAAAAATTGGGCTTCAATGTCGCAAGGGCGAAAATGACACCTGACTCTATTTTTATTGTCAATTATATCCAAAGCAATTACATCGCGCAGGATTTGAAATATATTGAACAGAAATATGGCATTCCTGCAGATTTTAAAACTTTACAAAATATACTGCTTGGCAACGCTGTTTTTTTAACAGATAAGAATGCGTTGAAAGTCGAAAAAGACCCATCAGGTGACATTATACTGAGGGGGTCAAATACTCAATGGAAAAATATGTATCGCCTTGATAGTCAAGCAGATATGATTAAAGAAATGGTTTTTGAGCAACCTGCAACGAATCGTTTTTTGAAAATCACGTACGAAAACTACGCCATACTGAGGGGGTATGCCAATGACCAAAAGAAATTTCCTTATATTCGCACTTTGAATATGGAAAGCCCACAAACGGGCAAAATCAGTATTACCTTAGAAGTCGATGCCGATGGTCTTGAAGTTAATGTTCCGAAAAATATCAAGTTTGAAATCCCTTCGCATTACGACAGGGCTAATTAATACTGCACAAACCTTCCAAGTGATAGCCCCCCTACCCCCAAAGGGGGAGTCGTTGGGAAGTAGAATATTATTTTTACTTATTTTATTGTCCTTTAATTTATTGACATTTAATTTAAATGCTCAAAATAAGCGGGGTGAGTTGGAGATGAAACGCCAGCAGCTTCTCAAGCAAATTGAGACCACAACGCTCGAGCTCAATCAAACCCAACTCAACCGATTGGCTGCCAGAGACCGCATTGAAGCCCTACAAAATCAGATTGAAACCCGTGAAGCACTCATCAATAATCTGCACGAAGAAATCGACGAAACGGATGCCATTATCGAACGAACAGAAGAAGTTTTGAATGCATTAAACAGTGATATTCAACAACTTAGAGTAGAATATGCTTCGATGGCGAGCAAGGCTTATAAAATGAAAGTGCCTAATAATGCGGTGCTATTTATGCTATCGTCCAATAATTTTACGGATGCTTATAAAAAATGGCAATATTTCAGAATGTATGATAAATTTCGCAAAAGGCAGGCGAAATTGATTACCGAAACGCAAAAGTCATTAGCCAGTAAAAATGAATTTTTAATTCAACAAAAAACGCAGAAAATTAATTTAGTCTCTACCAATGAGCATCAGAAAAAAATGTGGGGTTTTGAAAAGCAAAATAAAGATAAGTTGATTAATGACCTTAAAGAAGAAGAAAATCGCTTATCTGGTACCTTAAAATCACAGGCAAAACAAAATGTTAAGCTCAACTCCTCTATCGAACGGCTCATTTATGCCGAGCTTGAAGTGAAGCGAAAAGCCGCTGAAGAGCGCGCGCGCAAAACTCGTGAAGAAGCGAATCGCCTCGCTCGTGAACGGGCTAAAGAGAAAAAAAATAACCCTAATGAAGAGGTTGAAGTAGAAGTTGAAAAGCCTAAAGTGGATGACATTATCACTGAATCGTCGGAAAATTTGACGCTTTCAAGCGATTTTAGAAGCAATAAAGGCAAGTTGCCACCACCGGCTACTGGTACAATTGCTCGGGCATTTGGCAAGCAACAGGTGCTGGATAAAGTGACTGCGGTGAATAATGGCATTGATATAAAAACGAGTCAGAATGCTGATGTGCGGGCTGTTTTTTCAGGGTCGATTTCTATTATTTCAAGTATTCCGGGCTTGGGCTATGTGGTGCTGGTTCAGCATGGCAATTACTATACGGTGTATTCCAATTTGTCATCCGTAGCAGTTAAAAAGGGTCAAGCGGTTTCTACGCGTCAGACAATTGGTTATGCGGGCGTGAATCCTGTGAGCAATGATTCAGAAGTGCATTTTGAAGTATGGCTTGAAAAAACGCATTTGAATCCATCACTTTGGATAGCGCGTTAGTTTTTAAAATCTCCATAAAAAGTGTAAATTTGTATAAAATCTTTTTGATTGAAAAAACAAAGCAGACATATTGATTTGAAAGGCTTTTCCTTAGCGATTTTGTTATTTCTCGCATTTGGCGCAAAGGAAATGCACCACTTTTTGGCACATGCCCACAAAGAGGTGAAAATATGTGACGCTAAAAAAGGGGAGCAACATATCCACGACGAAGAATATGCTTCTGATAATTGCTCGCTCTGTGATTTCACTTTTTCGATTTTTGAATTTCAATTACCAACTTTTTGTTTAAATAATATAAAACTCTTTTTCTGCGAAAAAGAGTTTCACTACATAGCTTTCAAGCTATCCTTTGCTTACTTTCTCCCTTCTCTTCGAGGTCCACCATCTTTATAATGATGAATGCGTTAATTGGTTGATTATCAATTAGTTAAATTATGATCTTCATTTAGATTCATCTCATTATTTTATCTGCAATTGGGCGAGCAAATGCTTCGCTGCATTGAGACATGCGTCTTACACGCTGTCTCATACCCCTCAGTATTTTTAATAAAATGCTTCATTTTCTAATTTAAAAATCATAAAAATGAAAATCATAACCTTATATATCGCAGTCATTTTTGTTTTGTTCAGTCAAAATTTAAATGCTCAAAGTAAAATTACAGGCAATATTAAAGATGAACAAACGAAGGAAAATTTAGTGAATGCATCTGTTTATATTCCTGATTTAAGAGTCGGTGCAACGGCTGACAATGATGGCAACTATGTTTTAGAAAACATCCCAAACGGCACTTATTTATTTGAAATCAAATATATTGGCTATAAAAACAGAACAGAACGCTTTAAAATTGAAGGCGATAGCCGCCATGATTTTTTATTGAATTCAGCCGTTTCAGAACTCAATGAAGTGGTCGTCACTGCCGTCACGCGCTCCACAGAACTCAAACAAAGTCCATTGATTATCAAACCTGTTGACAAGAGGCTTCTCAATCAAAATGCTTCCACAAACTTAATTGATGGCTTGAAAAATATACCAGGAGTGAATCAAATCACGACAGGGGCAGCTGTTTCAAAGCCGACAATTCGAGGTTTAGGTTATAATCGGGTCATTTCTTTGTACGATGGCATTCGTCAAGAGGGGCAACAATGGGGCGATGAACATGGGATTGAAATAGATGAGTATGCTATTGATAGGATAGAAATTGTAAAGGGTCCGGGCAGTTTGATGTATGGTTCGGATGGTATTGCAGGTGTGTTGAATTTTATTTCACCGAAAGCACTCCAAATCGGCACAATAAAAACACAATTTGTTTCAAATTATCAATCCAACAATAATTTACTGGGCTATTCGTTGTCCAATGCCGGCAATAAAAATGATTTTCAATGGTTGGCGCGGGTGAGTAATAAATGGGCAGACAACTATCAAAATAAATATGATGGGAAAGTCTATAATTCAGGCTTTAATGAATTGGATGGCGGTCTTTTTATGGGTGTGACTAAAAATTGGGGTTATGCACATTTTAACATCAATTCCTTCAATACAAAGCTCGGCATTACTCAGGGGGATAGAGATAGCCTCGGCAATTTCAGTTTTCAAAAACCAGATGGAAAAGGCTCTATTGAAGATGTTTCCGCCACAGCCAATGATTTGAATGGCTACACAATTGGTTTCCCCTATCAAAACATTAACCATTTGAGGGTGATTTCCAATAATTATTTTGTGCTGTCAAAAGGCACGCTCAATTTCGATTTGGGCTTTCAAAATAATAAACGGAAGGAATTTGGTGATGTCTTAAATCCAACAGACAAAACTCTTTATTTTGACTTATCCACGTTCAACTACAATATGCGCTACAATGTGCAAGAACTGAGGGGGTGGGAAACCTCAGTGGGCGTGAGCGGGATGCAGCAACGCAGCGTGAATAAAGGCTTAGAGTTTTTAATTCCAGCGTATGATTTATTTGATATTGGTGGTTTTGTTTTCACTCAAAAAAACTTTGATAAAAAATGGGTGTTAGCAGGCGGCTTGCGTTTTGACAATCGCAGTATGAATGCGCATCAATTGATATTAGATAGTTTGGAAAGACCCGTTAGTGTTCAAAATAGTACGACAGAAGTAAAATTTCAAGGGTTCAAAAAAAATTATAGCAGCTTTTCAGGTAGCTTGGGATTGACTTATCAAATAGATAAAACGTCTTCCTTGAAATTCAATTTCTCTCAAGGATTTCGCGCACCCAATATTGCAGAAATTGGTTCAAATGGTGTACACGAAGGCACATTTAGGTATGAATATGGTAATCCCAATTTGAAATCTGAAGTGAGTCATCAATTGGACATAGCCTATTTTTTAAACAGCGACCATGTTACTTTTGAACTGACACCGTTTGCTAATTTTATTTCAAACTACATTTTTTCAGAGAAATTACGCGCATCCAACGGTGGCGGCGATTCTATCCCTGACATCGCGAACCCTGTTCCTGCCTACAAATTTGCACAAGGCAATGCTCAACTTTTGGGGAGTGAAATATACTTAGATATACATCCGCACCCTTTCGATTGGTTGCATATTGAAAACTCTTTTTCATTTGTGCAAGCCCTTCAAAAAAATCAACCTGATAGCTCAAAGTATTTGCCTTTTATTCCCGCAGCGAAATATAGAGGTGAGCTAAAAGCGCAGTTTAAAAAAGTCAGCAATACCCCCCTCAGTAATGTGTATATAAAATTGGGAATTGA
>JAYTON010000409.1:0-2076 GCA_043747725.1 Saprospiraceae bacterium | reverse complement strand
ATGGACCGCGTTTTAAATCAGATTATTCAAAATATTAAAGTTGAATTAAGAGATAAACACCATCCGCCGTATCAAATGATGCACATAGCGGTAGTGGGTACTCGCGGGAAAGAAGGAAAATCTTTGGTCACTAAAGCATTAAAAGAGGCGAAATCTGGCTTTTTAATAACAGAACTCCTGCCACTTTTATCAGAACGATATGCTACCGATTTTAGCAATCAATTCGATTATGTACTACTCATTACCCATGCGAATCTCCCTTGGAATGAAGCAGATAAAAAAGCTGTTTCTGCCATTATAGCATTGACAAAATGCCCATGCAAGATGATTCTGAATGGCGTGAGGATTGAAGATTTAGAAACCAGTATCGGTGAAATACCTAAAAAAAGAAGCAAAGCTCGCCGATGGATTAAGAAAATGTTAATGCTAAACTTTTCAAAATCACCCGGCAAAGTATAATCAATTTATAAACTCAAGAACTAAAGGGTATTTTTTAACATTATTAAAACACAGAACATGGTATTCAACAGTTTAACATTTCTGATTTTCATCTCTTCTTTTTTACCTGCCTACTTTTTACTGAGGGGTCGTATGCGGATGTGGCTCTGTCTCATTTCATCATATATATTTTATGGTTGGTGGGATTGGCGATTCCTTTTCCTTGTTTTATTCACCACTACGCTTGATTATACTTTAGGGGTATTGATTGAAGGCACGGACGATGCTAAAAACAAGAGAAGGCTCCTGATTGTTTCGGTCTTTGCAAACTTAGGCTTTCTGGGCTTTTTTAAATATTTCAATTTTTTTATAGATTCATTTGCTTCATTAGCCAAGATTGTGGGCGTAGAACCTCATTGGCATACCTTACATATACTGTTACCGATTGGTATTTCTTTTTATACTTTTCAAAGTATGAGTTATACGATAGACGTGTATCGGAAGGAAATAAAACCTGAGCGCGATTTTTTCCGTTTTGCAGCATTTGTTTCTTTATTTCCGCAGCTTGTGGCGGGACCCATCGTTCGAGCGCGCGACTTTTTACCGCAATTTAGGGAAGATAAAAAATTCTCTTGGGCGCGTTTTCAAGAAGGAACGGCTCAAATACTGTGGGGGTTTTTCAAAAAAGTAGCCATTGCTGATTCCATCGCTCCTTTTGTAGATCAAGTTTTTAATACGCCTGAAAGCTTTGGTTCTTTGCATTTATTAATAGGTGTTTTTTTTTATTCCTTCCAAATTTATTGTGATTTTTCAGGGTATTCCAACATAGCCTGTGGCTTGGCTCATATAATGGGCTTTGATTTTCCTTGGAATTTTAGAACACCTTACTTCTCTAAAAATTTCTCTGAATTTTGGACACGCTGGCATATTAGCCTTTCATCTTGGCTGCGCGATTATTTATATATTGCATTGGGCGGCAATCGGGGTAGAAAATGGTTCACATATCGCAATCTGATACTCACTATGATTATCGGCGGGCTTTGGCATGGTGCGAATTGGGCATTTGTTTTTTGGGGCTTTTTGCATGGTTCTTATCTCGTGATTCAGAGGCTGACAGGACCCGCCTTGGGGCGTTTAGAAAATGCTATTAAAATGCCGAAGTTTATGCAAAATGGATTCGATATTCTAATTGTCTATATTTTCACCTGTTTTGCTTGGATATTTTTTAGAGCGGGCGCTGCGCCTGATAGCTTTGGTATATCGTGGAAAATTATTCACGGCATCATCAGCCTTGAAGGTTTCAGTTGGGATGCGGTGATTAATAAATTTCAAGTGATTCAAGGGCTTGTGAGCATTGGCATTTTGCTGTTTGCTGAAGTGGTTCATCAGCGCATCAATCTACAGCATTTATCCGTAAGTAATCCCATTTTTAGGGTCGCCTCATTTGCCATTTTATTTTGGTTAATTGAATTTCTCGGGACATTTGATTCCAATTCATTTATCTATTTTCAATTTTAATTTTTCTTTGAAAATATAGCTTTTTTTTAAAAATACTGAGGGGGTGTCTTACTATAAAAATACTCCACTCATTTTAACTCGACTTTAAGTATGAAACAATTAATTTGGATATTCGCACTT
>JAYTON010000408.1:0-16096 GCA_043747725.1 Saprospiraceae bacterium | reverse complement strand
TGCTACTTTAAGTCTTACAACTAATGCTGTTAATGCACTCTGCAACGGCAGCACTGGCTCTGCAACGGCAGCGACCGTTACAGGCGGCACAGCCCCTTTGACCTATAAATGGAGCAATGGCGCAACCACTCAAACGGCGTCTAATCTTCCAACCGGTAATTATACCGTGACGGTGACGGATGCAGTCGGTTGTCAAGTCGTTTCTAACCCTGTTGGAGTCAATAAAGATAATTCTACTATTACAGCGACCCGCTCAGTAACAGACGCTACATGTGGTCAGAAAAATGGTAAAGTGCAATTCGTTTTTGCAGGTGGCACAGCGCCTTATACTGTAAAATGGTCGGGGGGCACTAATACTGATAATTTGGCAGGTGGTGCTTATACTTATACTGTAACGGATGCCAATGGTTGCCAATCAACTCAAAATGTCAATATCGCTAATAAAGGTGGCGTAACGGCTTCTTTTACAGCCAATCCAACGACAAATAGCGGCAAATGTGATAGTATTAATTATAAATTTACCAATACTTCAACAGGTGCGATTACAGGAGCAACCTATAAATGGCTTTTTTCAGACAATCGGACATCAACTGTTACTAACCCAGACGTGACTTTCGGAGGCACTTCTGGAGATGCGCGCTTGATAACAATTAGTGCAGACGGCTGCTCTGATACCTCGCGCCAAGTGTTTAATTTGAATATATTGAAAGCTGATGTGCAGGATACGGCTACTACTTGTCAAAATACACCAGTATCTGTTTTGGCTAAAAATAACAACCCTAATTTCCCTGTTACTTACAAATGGACACCTCCGAGCTTGATTACAGCAGGTGCTACGACAGCTAATCCAAGCATTAGCCCAACTGCTGCTGGTAGAAACGTAGTGTATGTTGAAATTACAAATGCTTTAGGTTGTACCATTAAAGATTCAGTTGTGGTGACGTCTATAAATAAATCGGCTTTGAATCCAACGGATGTTTCTTTCAAACAGGATTGTAATACGCGTAAAATATCTTTCACTAATAATAGTGCAATTGCCAACCAATATCGTTGGGTTTTTGGTGATCCAAGCAATCCGACAGCTGGTTCAGATCAAAAGAATCCAACATACACTTATACTCAAGCAGGTACAGTGACAGTGACATTAATTCCATTATTGGGTTGTTTAGACACCGTTCGTTTGCAAGTGCCTGTTAGAAATGGTACGGCGGTTTCTTTAACTGCTAACAACGATTCGATAGTTTGTAATGCCAATGTTTTGAATTTTAAGGCAACAGCAACAAACAATGCTAAAATAGAATGGTCAACCAATAGAAACTTTATACCCCTCAGTACAGGCACTGATTTTAGTGCCACGCCAACGGGTAGAAGCAATATTTACTACATCAGAGCTACTGATGCCAATGGTTGTGCGGCTTTTGATAGCATTATTATTAATAATTTTGCTATCAATGTCAGTTTTACTAAAACCCTCGACGCGTGTAAAGGCGTAGGCAAACCATTGACCGTTACGAATCAAACGCCTGATATTTTAACAGTGCTTTGGACACCTGCTACTTTGATTGATGGCTCAAATACAGTATTAAGCCCGAATGTTAAAACCAATGTGGATGGTACTTTAGCTGTGAAAATCACCAATCAATACGGTTGTACTCTATCGGATAATGTAGCGGTAAAAGCCCATGAAGTGGATGCAAAGGCGACTATAAGTGCGAGTGTTATTTATGTAGATGATAAAGTTGTACTCAATGCAGAACCAACTGGCACAGGATATACTTACAAATGGTTACCTGCAACGGATATTACCACGCCGAATGCTGCTACTTCAAATGCAACGCCTAAGACAAATACCACTTATGTTGTGGAAGTGACTGACGCTTTCGGTTGTAAAGACACAGCTTCTGTATCGGTGAATGTATTGACCCCTCAGTGTAGCGAGCCTTTTGTCTTTATTCCACGCGCGTTTTCGCCGAATGGTGATGGCTTGAATGATAAAGTATTTGTCAGAGGTGAGTATTTAATTCAAGTGGAATTTGCCATTTACAACCGTTGGGGCGAGCGCGTATTCTTTACGACGAGCATGGAAAATGGTTGGGATGGTACTTTCAATGGAAAGGCTGTTAGCCCTGATGTGTATGGATATTATGTAAAAGGCATTTGCAAAAAAGGCGAAACGTTCTTTTCAAAGGGTAACATTACTGTCATGAAATAATATATAGTTATTGGTTATTGGTTATTTGCAACCAATAACCAATAATCAATAACTAAATTAATAATCATCATCTCCATCATCATCCTCTTCGCTCTTACGACGGCGGCGAGACGGAACGAAATCTTCATCATCATCGTCATCTGCGACACTTGGCTCTTCCTCTTCTTTCAACCCATCAATATCCAATCCTTCGAGGTCGAGATCATCGCGAATTGGTTTAGATACATCATCTTCCAAATCATCATCATCTCCAACAATTTTACGGGATTCCATTATAGTCACTCGCACGAGATACGACAGCTCGTCAGTATCAAAAGGTAGAGCCATCACCTTTTCGCCTTTGGGTGTTGTGTACGAAATAAGTTTATGCGAAAACCCATTGGGGTATTCTGCCTTGATTTGTGCCTGAAGTTCTTTAGGCAACTTATCGAAATCTTTTACGATTCTGGGTTTAGACTGCTTTGCCATGCAATTGTTTATAGTAATAAATAAATAAAGTACTTTACTGATTGCGATTAGAGTATATTCTAATTCTGGGTCAAATTTATAACTCCTTTTAAAATATCAAATAGTAGATGGCATTTTTTTTTAATTATTTTAATAAAATTATGATGTGATACTATTTAATACTTTCTCAATCAGCGTTTCTATCGTCTTTTGGGCTTGTTTACTAAAAGTATTATCCGCTCGATTCGCCAATATAGCTGAAATGGAAACAGCTCGATGCCCCAAAAGACGTGCCATGCCGTATATCCCTGACGTTTCCATTTCAAAATTTGTCAATACTTGCTTCTTGTATTGAAAACCCATTAATAATTTCAACAACTTCGGCTCAGCTTGCCGACCCCTCAGTATTCGACCCTGTGGGGCATAAAAACCGGGCGCTGTAATGGTTACACCTTGTATAAAACCTTGGTTATCAAAGGATTGCAAAAGATTTTTATCTGCTGAAAAAGCATAAGGCATAATCATAAGGTCTTCACTTTTTTTCTCTAAATAATCCGCTAAAGCATCTGCTAAGAGCAATTCGTCACCTGTTTGTTCAGCATCATAAAAATGCATAAGATTATCTAAGCCAATGGCTTTTGTAGAAATGATGATAGAATCCACCTCTGCTGTTGGTTGCATACTACCGCAAGTGCCGACTCTAATAATATCCAAAACGGTTAACGCAGCTTTTGGTTCACGAGTATTGAAATCAATATTAACCAGTGCATCCAGTTCTGTCATGACAATATCAATATTATCGGTGCCTATGCCAGTCGAGATAACTGTCAGCGGCTTACCCCTCAGTGTCCCCGTGTTCGTGACGAATTCGCGATGCTGTACTCTATGCTCAATGCTATCAAAATGCTTGCTGACTTCACTTACGCGGTCAGGGTCGCCGACAGTGATTATGGTGGAAGCGATTTGATGTGGCTGCAAATTTAGGTGGTAAATGCCACCATTAGGGTTGATGATTAATTCAGATTCTGGGAACGACATTTTGTTAGTTTTAATAAATGCAAAGTTATTAATTTTAATACAAACCTTTTATTAGTTCTCATGTATGTAATGTATTACATTTTGAAATCCTTCAATAAAAAATGCGTTAACCATTGACTATCAACGGTTAACGCATTTATTTTATTCTAAAAGCATTACTTAGAAGAAGAAGCCGCTTTCTTTTTAACAATTGGCTTTTTCGTGACTTTTGCAGCAGGAGCAGCTGGCGCAACAGTGGCAGCAGGAGCAGCATTAACAGCAGCAATGTTCACATCTACTTCAAAATCATCGCTAATAGCTTTATCGCCTAAGTTTTCAAAAAAGTTACCTGAACGATATTTTATATCATATTTAGTCCGGTTGATTTTGAAAGCTGCTATAGCAGTGAGATTGGCAGCATCTTTAGTAATAACAGCAGGGAAAGTCACTTCATTGGTAATACCTTTAATTTTCAAATCCGCGACTACATCATAGTTGTTGCCATCTTTAGGGGTCACTTTTTTAATCGTTAAGGTCGAAGTTGGAAATTTCTCAGTGCTAAAGAAATCATCTGACTTTAAGTGACCTAATAATTTTGTACCGTACTCGCCTTTAGTATCTTGGCAATCCATAGAGTTCATATCCACGGTAAAAGTACCGCCGACGATGTTATTGCCATCTGTTGTCAACTGACCGTCTGTGAATTTGATATAACCCCAGTGTTGACCTGTTACTTTTTTACCTGTCCATTTGAATGTGCTTTTAGCAGCGTCCAATTTGTAAGTAGCTGGTTTTGGCATAGTCGTAAAAGACATAAGCACCAACGTAACGAAACTTGCGAAAAGAATTACTTTCTTCATAAGAATACTTGATTTGTTAATTAAATGATGTTACAACTTCAAAGTGCAAAGATAAGCATACTATTTCTGTAGAAGTTGAGTACTTGTCGTTAAAATTTCGTTAAGAAAGCGTTAATGGTGGGAATTAGGAATCTTTTAATTAGGAATTATGCCCTCAGTAATTCCTAATTAAAAGATTCCTAATTCCTAATTCTTTTTCCTCCAATACCGCATCAAACCCGCCATGCTCATCCAAGCGGGATTGGCAGATTCGTATCTAATGTATTGCTCGCCAGTGATACTAAAACGGGCTAATTCTTTTTTTACTAATTCTTGAAACTGAGGGGTCACTTGCTCAGGTGTTAAACCTTGCTCGACAAATGGTTTTATCCATTCAGCCCACTTCATCAAGCGTCTTTTAAGAGAAAACAAATGCTTTTTGACCATTTTCTCTTCTCCAAAATGTGCCAAATAAAGCTTACTCAATTTTAATGAACGCATCAAATCTATGGATTGGCACCAAGCTTCAACGTCTATATCAGGCGGTGGGCAAGGCGGAGTAACGATGCCATCTCCAATTTTCACACCTGCTACATCACCTGCAAACAGGTTCTTACCCAATTGCCAAGCAATGTGGTGGACAGCATGTCCGGGCGTATGCCAAGCAGTAAAAACCATTGAACCGACTACTATTCTCTCACCATGAGCCATTGAGTGTATTTTTTCAGGAGCAATGCCTTTCATGTCGCCCCAGAGTTGGCTCATTTGGTCTTTGTAAATCATTTTTGCTGAATTATACAATTTAGTCGGGTCTATCAAGTGCTTTTCACCGGCTGGATGGACATATATTGTAGCATTTGGCGCAAAATACCATGCTGCCCCAGCATGATCAAAGTGAATATGCGTTAAAAAAACATGGTTGATTTGATTCATTTTAAAGCCTAATTCAATTATTGCAGCTTTCAAAACGGGCAGGGTAGAGTGAGGACCTGTTTCCATCAATACCAAATCATCGCCCGATTGGATGAGATAGGCGGCAATAGTATTACTATGTCCTTGAAAATTGAGATCAACAGTGTGTATTTTATATTTTATTTTCATATCAAACCAATAGTTCTTTATTTATATTGATGGTTAATTTATCGGCGTTTGTCAATTGTTGATGCAATGATTTGGTTTTAGGCAATTCGTAATCAAAATAGTATTTCAAGGTCGCTATTTTGCTTTGATAGAATAGTTTATCATCGGTAGTTACATCATTTTTTAAGGCTTTCTCAGCCACTATGCCTTGTTTAAGCCACATCCAACCCATCACGACAAGGCTAAAATATTCAAGATACAAAGTAGCGTCAGCCAGCATGGTTTCAACTCCTTTTTCTTTACCAATCTTGAAAACATCGTTTGTCATGGATTGCAAACGCTGCGCAGCTTCGCCCAATTTTTGAGCATACACTGCCAAATACTGATGCTTTATCCCCTCAGTAACTGTATCAATTATTTCATTGCTGAACAGTTGTACGGCTTTACCATTTTCCATAGTCACCTTTCTCCCGAGCAAATCCATGCCGTGAATAGAGGTTGTGCCTTCATAAATGGCATTCACACGGATGTCTCTATATATTTGTTCTACTGGAAAATCATCGCAATACCCCGCGCCACCCAGTGTCTGAATAGCCGCCGAAACGGACTGAATGCCCATTTCCGAAGGATAACTTTTAGCAATGGGCGTGAGCAATTCGAGCAAAAGATGGGCGTTGTGTTTTTCCTCGTCATCGCCTACTTCTGCCAAATCGGAATAATAACTGCATTGCGACAACAACGCGATAGACCCCTCAGTGATAGCCTTCTGAAATAGCAACATGCGCTTCACATCGGCATGTTCAATTATCAAAACGGGTGGACTATTAGGGTCTTTATTGCTTGGATGCCGCCCTTGTGGACGCTCGTTGGCATATTTCAAAGAGGCATAGTAGGCTGCAGAGGCTGCTCCCGTAGCGACCAATCCTGTTGCAATGCGTGCTTCATTCATCATCTGAAACATATAATTCAAACCTTTATGCGGCTCACCCACCAAATAACCATAGCAATTGTCTTTTTCGCCAAACATCAAATGCGCAGCCACGTAGCTTTTTTGACCCATTTTGCCATAAATACCAGCGCATTGTACATCGTTAGGTACTAATTCATCATTTTCTAAACGCAATTTAGGCACTACAAAAAGCGAAATGCCTTTAGTACCAGCCGGCGCGCCTTGTATGCGAGCAAGCAAAAGGTGGACAATGTTATCCACTGCATCATGTTCACCACCAGAAATAAATATCTTTTGACCTGTGATTTTATAGACCCCCCCCTCAGTATTTTGACCCTCATCAGATAAAGCTGGGACGGCAATTGACGTTAAATCAGTCAATGAACTTCCTGCTTGCGGCTCAGTGAGTGCCATAGTGCCTTGCCATGCGCCTGAAAACATGGGCGGCAGATAGGTTTGTTTTAGCTCTTCTGAGCCAAAACTTAGAATAAGATTTGCTGCGCCTTGCGTCAAAAAAGGGTAGGCGGCGTTGACATTGGCAGCATAAAAACTCAACAATGCAGCATGAAAAAGACTCATAGGCATTTGCAAACCGCCGTATTCTGCGGATGTAGGAGCAGCAATCCAACCACCTTCCGCAATAGCATTAATCAACACTTTAAGTTGTGGATGTGTTTTGACCGAGCCATTATCAAAATAGGCTTTTTGCCTATCCATTTCCATGTAATAAGGAAAAAGATGTGTATCAGCGATAAGTTTAGCGGCATCTAATGCCATTTCAAAAGCATCGCGGTCAAAATCTGCATAACGAGGAAAGCGGTTGAGTTTAT
The DNA here is from genome assembly GCA_043747725.1 of Saprospiraceae bacterium. GTDB lineage: Bacteria > Bacteroidota > Bacteroidia > Chitinophagales > Saprospiraceae > JAAFJT01. The sequence continues at coordinate 8,722 of JAYTON010000408.1, read as the reverse complement.
CTGCTTCGAGCATTTCAAAAATGATAAATCGAAGATTACGGTAACTGAGATATTGATTCATGAAGTAGTAAAAATGGATTTAGTTAGTTACAGATGTTTTAAGGAAAATGTATCTGGATTAGTCAGTATGTTTTTACATTTAAAAATAATTACTTGTATAAATTATTGAAAACAAGGTATTTATAGATGAAATTGATAGGCATCTGTACTATAACTTATTTTTAACAATCTAAACAGGCTCAAAGTTGACTTTTTTCTTTTAATTTGCGAAAAACAAAGCAGATGATTTATATATTTTTATGCGTTTTTTATAGCCACACTAAAACCCACTTGTTGCCTGTTAACAGTCATACAGTCAGTACCCCCCTCAGTATTTCGATGCTATCAGCCGCTGATTTGTCTGAAAAAATTGATATATCGGGTCATTGGGAAGGCACAATTACACGCGATGAAGGAGGCGGCAAACGCACCGTTTATCAGATGGAAATTGACGTCAATCAAAAAGATAAAGAGATTACGGGTATTTCTTATGTTCATTACGACGATGGTACAAAGCAATACCACGCTAAGATGGCATTTTTAGGTAAAATTAATGGCACTTATTTCAAATATTTTGAAACCAAAATTATATCATCCGATGCCATACCCAGCACGGAATGGTGCATCAAAAAGGTTGAACTCATTCACCGCATTCAAGACACACGACCTACTTTAGAAGGTATATGGGAGGGTATCACTACACAAGGTGAATGCACACCCGGACGCGTCTTTTTGCAGAGAAAACCGCCGCGCGTGTAGGGAAATATAATATTATAACTTGCAGCAAGTTGTACAGCCATAACACATTGATTTTCAATAATTTATAAAAATAATAGCAGCATTAAAGAAGTAGATTATATCATCGTGGGGCAAGGTTTGGCAGGTTCACTGCTGGCATATTGTCTATTGCAAAAAGGTTGTAAAATTATTGTAATTGACGAAGCAGATGGCGTAATTCAACCAAATTATAGATCATCATCAAGCGTAGCGGCTGGTGTCATTAACCCGATTACCGGCAAGCGCTATGTGAAATCTTGGCGCATTGATGAGTTGCTATCTGCCGCGCGAGAGATGTATCAGGCTATTGAAAAATTATTGCACATTACCATTTGGCAAGAGCGTCTGTTGATTCGGACACTTCAAAATGTGGAAGATGAAAATCAATGGTTGCTTCGCAGCAGTTACGCCGATTATGCGGCTTATTGCACTAATAAATGCACGCATTCAACTTTAGAGGGTTTAAAGCCGACTATCAAAGAGTTTCATGCATTCGCTGAAATAAAACAAGCGGCTCAAGTACATATCCCTGCACTTGTGAAGCAATTTAGACAATATTTAACGGCTCAAGATTATTACTTTCAAGACAATTTTAAATATGATGACTGTATTTTGAAAGGAAATACTGTTTTTTATAAAGAATTCAAAGCTCAAAAGGTCATATTCTGCGAAGGTGCAAAAGGTGTTGATAATCCTTATTTTAAATGGTTGCCCTATAATTTGGATAAAGGAGAATTATTGATAGTAAAAATTCCTAATTTTAACTTAAATAATATTTTCAAACACCATATTTCAATCGTTCCGTTGGGCGATGATTTGTATTGGGTGGGCGCTACCAATGATTGGCATTTTGCAGATGACCAGCCTACGGAAGCAAATAAAGAATTGATTATCAATGAGTTGCAAAAAATATTGAAATTGCCTTTTGAAATTATTGACCATCAATCGGCTATTCGACCCACGGTGAAAGATAGGCGGCCGTTCATCGGCTTTCATCCCGATTTTGAGGCGGCGGCTATTTTTAACGGCTTTGGTACAAAGGGTGCATCGCTCATTCCATATTGGGCAAAACAATTTTCGGTCGTTTTACTGAGGGGGGGAGAAATGGATAAAGAGGTGAATATTGAAAGGTATGCTAAGGCAAGGGTAGTGATGTAAAGGTAAGTTGTGAAAGTTTTCAAAAAATACTGAGGGTGATGACAGAATTTTTTGAGATTTTGTAAATTTGTATAATTATTAAGGAAAAGACTTTAAATTTTAACTTTTATATAACTATCCAAATCGTTTCACTGCGTCAGAATGATGATAAAAACAGTGAAACATCTATTTCTAAAAAATAAAAAACTAAATCAGTATGAGAAGATTCCTCTTATGTTTTGTTGCGGGTCTTATGACATTAAGTATTCATGCACAAACACCACAACAGCTCCTTGATGCAGCTAAAAAAGCCACCAAGAGCGATGTCAAAAAAGAAAACTTAGCCACAGCCGAAAAGGCAGTAGAAGACGCTCTCAAAGCACCTGAAAATCAGGCAGGCTATGAGGCATATTTATACAAAGCCAAATTGATGCTGAGTATGTCAAGATTGGATGATAACACTCGAATATTGGCGAATGTCACTAAAAAAGAGTATAAGTCCGAATATCCTAAGTCGGCTGTGGACGCAGTATCTGCTTTGATGACAGCGATGAAAAACACTAAAGACCCAAAGGCGATAAAAGAAATTAGTAAATTATTGACTGAAACTCAAGGTTTTTTGAATCAATATGGCTCTGAAATGTCAGAAATAAAAGATTATCTCGGTGCCTACAATTCATTTAAATCTACTTTGGCTGTCCATGATGCGTTAGTAGCCGCAGGTCAGAAAGGCACACTCGAAAAGCCAGAAGATTACAATAAACAATTGTATTTGACAGGGTTATTAGCCAATTATGCTAACAAAGAAGCCGAATCAGCCAATATTTACGAAAAATTATTGGCTAATAGAGTGGATTCTTCTTTTGTTTACACTTCTTTATTTAAGTTAAAATATGAAAAGGATCCTGAAGGTGCTATGAAAATCCTTGAAGCTGGGCGTAAAAAATACCCAGATGAAACATCTTTGCTTTTCTCTGAAATCAATCACTATTTGAAGATTGGCAAATTGGATATACTGATTGAGAAGTTGAAATTAGGTATTGAAAAAGAACCTAATAACTTGACTTTGTATTTCACAATGGGCAACGTTTATGACAATTTGGCTCAGAAGGAAACTGATGCTGCTAAGTCGGAATCGTATTCTCAAGAAGCTATGACTTGGTATAAAAAGACGCTTGAAAAAGACCCTAAAAATTCAGATGCCTTGTACTCAATCGGTGCTTATTACTACAATAAAGCAGCGAAAGTTTCTACTGAGTTGAAGAAAGTAGAAAGTGATATGAGCAAGGCGGGTCAGAAAAAATATGACGAATTGACTAAACAAATGTTAGCGGAGTTTGAAAATGCTTTGCCTTACTTCCAAAAATCGGAAGCCAGTGACCCTAATAGTCAGAATACATTGATAGCTTTGAAAGAAATCTATGCGCGTAAAAACGATTTGACGATGGCAAAAGAATTTAAGGCACGTTTGGAAAATGTATCGGGTGGCGGTAAAAATGAAAAATCGTATTTCAATCATTAAGATATTTTGTGGTTAAACAATTGGGATGAAACCCGTGAGTACTGAGGTATTCACGGGTTTTTTGTCTTAAATCCTCGCTACATTAACCGCTTTATTTATAAAATATCTAATTTTGCACAAATTTTTAATCTATAAAAAGTGAGTATTAAAAAACGCATACAAAGTTTCGGATTCGCTTTTAAAGGCGTAGTTACATTGTTCAAAACGCAATCCAATGCGCGTGTCCACCTGATCGCTATATTATTAGTGACGATGGCAGGTTATTTGCTGAAAGTATCGCCAACCGAATGGTGTTTCATAGTCATAGCTTTTGCAATGGTGTTAGCTGCCGAAGCATTCAATACAGCGGTAGAATTTGTGGTTGATTTAACTTCGCCCGACTATCACCCGTTAGCAGGTAAGGCAAAAGACGTCGCTGCCGCTGGAGTTTTAATAACCGCTATGGGTGTTGCCATCATAGGGTTTATTATATTTTTACCTAAATTATTAATTCTTTTAAGTGAATAATATTTGGGTGAATGTCAACCATCAACAAATTTTCAACCCTTAACTTTCAACTCTCAACTAATAAATACCCCCCTCAGTACGTTCAGACTTTGACGATAGAAAAGATACTTTTAAGCATTAATAAGATAAAACAGAACTTACTTTAAACAAAACCGACACCGTTTCATGTATTTTTTATCAAAAATTCCATCATTTATAGCTATTTCATGCCTATTAAGTTGCTCTCAATTGTATGCACAAGAGCAACTGGGTTTACGACTTGATAACTACTCAGGTGCGAATGCCATCATCCTTAATCCTGCTGCGAATGCTACATGTGCTTTCGGATGGGATGTCAATCTCATAGGCTTTGGCATTGGCGGAAGCAATAATATGGCTTATATTGAAAATGCTTCAGTTGGAAAAACCGTACGCAACGCCGCTAAAATCGGACCCGATCCAGCACTCAATATTTTTTTCAAAGGAACTCCTGCTTTAGAATATAATTTTACAGACCGATCTAAGGCATTTGGTTCGATGGTGATACGCGCTATGGGCCCCTCCTTTGTGGTGAACCTTGGCAGTGGTCATTCCTTCGGTTTGTTTTCGAGTGTAAGAGCGGTTCTGAGTTCGAACAGTTTGCCGAGGGTTTTAAATCCGTATGAAATGCAACGCACTGTTTATGGGAAATCATTTGATATTGACCCATTCAAAATAAAGGGTTTAAGTTGGAATGAATGGGGAATAAATTATGCCTACAAAATAGGTGGAGATACTGAGGGGGGTCTTGCCCTCGGTGCCAATCTGAAATTTATGAAAGGTTTCCAAGGTTTTTTTATTGATAATTTTAATGGTACTAAAATGACACGCCTTTCAAAAGATACTTTTCAGTTTGATGCCATGAATGGTAATATAGGCTTTACCACTAATTATGATGATAAGCCGACTCAATCAAATGGGAGTGGCGTTGGATTTGACATCGGCGCTTTGCTCACAACGGTTGCCGATGACGATCGTCCATATTTATGGCGATTTGGAGCATCTATCTTAGATTTGGGTTCAATAAAAATGAGTCGAAACACAGAAGTTCATCAATTTTTAACAAAAGAAGAATTTGAATTGAGTAAACAAGATTTTGAAGGCTTGAATGCTCAAGACCCGCGAGCAGATGCTTTACAACGTTTTAACCAAATCGCTTTCAAGAATCCACAAGCTACATTAAAAGGCAATTCTATGGTATTTGGCTTGCCTACAGCTCTACAATTGCAGGCGGATTATGCATTTACTAAAAATATATTTCTCAATGGACTCGTCATTCAGCGTATTAAAATAAGTGAAACAGCTTTAGAAAGAGATAATCTGATTGCGCTCACTCCAAGGTATGAATCACGTTGGTTTGGAGTATCTTTACCGATTTCTGTTTTTAATTATAAGCAAGTGCGCGTTGGATTAGCAGCGCGATTAGCGTTTTTAACTATAGGTACTGAACATCTGATGAGCTTTATGAGCAATTCTAATCTGTATGGAACAGATTTTTATATGGCTGTGAAAATTAACCCTTTTAGAATCGGTTCATTATTTTTAGGAAAGAAGGGTAGTGGCGGCAATTGGGGTAAAAATAAGAGAGTTAGTTGCTACAAATTCTAATCACACCCCTCAGTATAAGCCATAAAAATTTAAGAGAAATTTAATTGAAAATTGCTTGACGATTTCTTAATTTTTTTTGTAAACGCTAAAAATTTGTTAAGAAAACAACAAAATTAGGGTATTTTTAAAATTCAAATATTGTAATATTTATTTTTTAAACCCCAATCCAGATACTGAATTTGTAGATGTTGATTTGACAAATTATATCGGTAAAAACGTCAATATCTATCTTTACAATCAAATGGGTCAAGTAGAGCGCACATTTGTAGTGGAAGAGGCTGAGGCACAACCTTTCCATATTGAAGTGGCTCAACTTAAAGCAGGTAATTATTTCCTTCGGGTTGCTTCTCAAAGAAAACGCGATATAACTAAGCAGATAAATATTGCTAAATAAAGAACTTTTGTATGCTTTGAAAATTTTTATTAAACCGCTTTGGTTCTGCTTAAAGCGGTTTTTTTATGTTTACTCATCAAATATTTTACCTTTATGAAATGGATTTTTTAACGAAAAATATAGATGTTGCAATAGGTAAATTTGATGTAAAATTGACTATTATTGAGAACATAGATGCGCTTTTTGATGCTTTAATTCATAAAGGGATTGACCATGAAGATGTGAAAGATGAACGTATTCCATATTGGGCAGAACTATGGGCTTCGGCGATAGCGATGAGTATGTATTTAATTGAAAATCAATTAGTTAGCAATGAAAAAATTGTTACAGAAATTGGCTGTGGTTTAGGATTGCCTTCGATAGTTGCTGGGTTGATGGGCGCTAAAGAAGTCATTTTGACGGATTATTTGACTGAAGCTTTGGATTTTGCCAAGCAAAATTGGCTACAAAATTTGCCTGATAGTAAAGCCCGTTTTCAAATGTTGGATTGGCGCAATCCTGACCCCTCAGTATCAGCTGATATTTTGTTGGCTTCTGATGTGGCTTACGAAAGTCGAGCCTTTGTACCGCTATTAAATGCTTTTAAAATTTTATTAAAACCGCAGGGCATCATTTTAATCACTGAACCCAGTCGCTATATTTCAAAAAACTTCTTTTTAGGCTTGGATACTGAGGGGTATGATGTGAAACATTCTACTATGAATATTGAAAGAAAAGGGCATGTTTTTTTAATCAATATTTATGAATTGCGTATGAAATCTGTTTAGGTTCTATATCTTCGTCCACTTTTAAAAAACGTGGAACTGGCGTTCCGCACTACTAATCAAAAGCGAAACCAACGTTTTGCACTACAAAAACACATCGTATGAAAACAAAAAAAGAGATTGTTGAGAACTGGTTGCCGAGATATACAGGGCAAAAATTAGAAGACTTTGGCAGGTATATCATCCTCGTTAATTTTAGTAATTATGTAAAAATGTTCGCTGATTGGCACAACGTTCCTATGATGGGAGAAGACCGCTCCATGCAATGCGCTACGGCGGATAATATCACCATTATTAACTTCGGTATGGGTAGCCCCAATGCTGCAACAATTATGGATTTACTGACTGCTATCTCACCTAAAGCGGTGCTTTTCTTAGGAAAATGTGGTGGTTTAAGGCATGATAAAAATCATGTCGGCGATTTGATATTGCCAATTGCTGCTATTCGAGGCGAAGGTACATCCAACGATTATATGCCGCCCGAAGTGCCCGCTTTGCCTGCGTTTGCCCTACAAAAAGCCATTTCTACTACTATTCGAGACTATGAATTGGACTATTGGACGGGCACAGTGTACACCACTAACCGTCGTGTATGGGAGCATAAGGATGACTTTAAGGAATACCTCCGCGAGTTGCGGTGTATGGCAATTGATATGGAAACGGCGACTATTTTTACCGTTGGTTTCAAAAACCATATCCCAACAGGGGCTTTGCTTTTAGTGAGTGATGTGCCGATGATTCCGGAAGGTGTCAAAACCGAAGAAGGCGATAAATTGGTCACCTCTTCCTACGTCAATAATCACCTCAAAATTGGCATTGATTCGCTGAAGCAGCTTATGAATAATGGCTTGACGGTGAGGCATTTGAAGTTTTGATTGGTTATTCGTTAATTGTTAATCTTTATCCGTGTCAGCATTACGATTAACGCATAACAATTAACGGATAACGATTAACCAACCGACTCAATCAACTGCGTCAATTTCACATAATCCTCTAAACTAAGGGTTTCAGGGCGTTTGGTATAAAAAACATCGGTTAATACTGAGGGGTCTTTTTCAAAGAAGGGTTTGAGGGTATTGCGGAGCATTTTACGGCGTTGCGAAAAGGCTTGTTTGACCACTTTTTTAAACAGCTTTTCATCGCAACCTAAATCCTGATTCTCTTTACGGACTAAACGAATGACGGAAGATTGCACTTTTGGCGGCGGCGTAAAACAGCTTTTATCAACATCAATAATGGTTTTTCCTTCATAAAATGCTTGAATCAAGACGCTGATGATGCCATACACCTTACCACCGGGCTTTGAAACTACCCTATCCGCTACCTCTTTTTGAAACATACCGACCATTTCAGGAATCAGCGTTCGGTTGTCAATCATTTTAAACAAAATCTGAGACGATATATTATAAGGAAAATTGCCAATCAAGCAAAATTCATGTCCATTGAAAGTTTTTTGTAAATCTAATTTCATAAAGTCTTCAAAAATGAGTCTTGTATCTGCCTTTTTCGTCTTTATACTGAGGGGATGTAAAGTTTTTTCCAAATACACTATCATATCTTTATCAGCCTCAACAAGCACTAATTCAAAGGGTTCAGCCTTTTGTCTATCCATCAAAAATTGAGTCAACATGCCTTGACCAGGACCTATTTCAAGGACGCGGGGTACACTATATATATGTGTCAAACTTTGAGCGATGCTTTCGGCAATGTCGAGGCGATTGAGAAAATGCTGACCGAAGGATTTTTTTGCTTGCATAAAATTAAAGCGAAATTGAATATTCTATATAAAATGAAATGAGATAAGTGCTTTTAATATTTTATTTTAAAATTCAAAGGTGAGAAGAATTTTTAGAAAATAGAGTCAAATGGCTATTTTATCTTGAAAATGGTAAGTAAAGTTGAAAAGTAGCCTTGAGAGCATAATTTGATGCTCAATTGACTAACAGATTTTTGTAT
>JAYTON010000407.1:0-4208 GCA_043747725.1 Saprospiraceae bacterium | reverse complement strand
CGTTGATAAGTGATGAGAGATTCTTTATCGGTCTTGATGCGGACATAATCTTTAAGGCTTTCGATATACAGAATATCTTTTAGAAAGACTTTTTTCATTTCCCGATTCACCTTAAAATACTTATAGGCTTGCTCATAACTGTCTGATACTGAGGGGGTTGTATCGGCGATGACCATTTTACGTTGATAGAATTTACCAACCGCTTTCATAAAACGCTCATACGTAATCGGCTTTAAAAGAAAATCCAAGACATCAAATTCGTAGCCCTCGAGTGCATGCTCACGGTAAGCAGTAGTAATGATGACGAACGGTTTGTTAGGCAAATTTTTAAGCAATTCCCAACCCGTCATACGGGGCATTTGAATATCGAGAAAGAGCAAATCAATGGACTCTCGTTGCAGAATAGACAAGGCTTCCGAAGCATTTTGACACTTGCCGACAAGCTCTAAATCAGGAGATTTGGTAATATGAGTGGCAACTAATTCCGCTGCCAACGGTTCATCATCAACAACTAAGCATTTTATTTTCATGATATAATTAATTTAAAATTTAGACTATAAACATTATTCAAAAGTAGGGTGTTAAGTATTAAATTTTAATAAATGGCAGCAATGATTTGATTATAAAAGCCATATTACTGGATTGAGATTTCTTTTGCAATTGATTGTTTTTCACAGCATTTTCTTTTTCACTGAGGGGTGTAGTGTCCGAAAAATGAAGGGCATTTAAATCTAATTTCAATGTTACAAGGTACGAATTTTCATCTTTCATTGTTTTTAATTCATACGCTTGTGGATAGAAAATATCCAATCTTTTGCGCAAGTTGTCATGACCTAATCCATTACCAAACTCACTCACAGTCACCTTGTCATCATTAAAACTGTTTTCAATTTTAAAGGTTAATTTACTTTTCCTCAAAGTAATATCAATATGAATCCAACAGTTTTCCACTTCATGACTCACGCCATGCTTGAAAGCGTTTTCAACCAAAGGTAAAAAAAGCAACGGTGGGATATAGATATTTTTAGTATTGTTGAAAACATTCACTTGTACATCCAATCGCTCGCCATAACGGATTTTTTCAAGGTCGATATAATTTTTTATGTACTCCAATTCTTTGTCAAATTCAATGGTCTCTTGTTTCGAATCATACAACATATAACTGAGTAAGGCTGAAAGGCGATAAATCATATCCGACGTTTGAGGCGAGCCTTTTATCGACAGCATGTATATATTATTGAGAGTATTGAAAATAAAATGCGGTTGCACTTGCGATTTTAACAACTGCAACTCGGCAGCAATTTTATCTTTTTTAAGTACTTCTGATTCGTGTTGATGCTCTTTCCATCTGCCCAACATATATATCATAACCCCAACAGTCACGACCAAATGTACTTGTACAGCTCCTACCATCATTTTGGGTAAGAAAAACAAGGGTTCAGTAAGTTTATCAGGATATAAAATTGGGTACATCACTGTGTATAAAAAATAGCGGCGAGCAACACCCGTTACTACCAAACTGGCAAATAAACTCAACCAAAATGGAGCATATTTTTTGTGCATCCAAAATTGCCCAATCGTTACGTAAATAGTAAAGTAGGTTGCTGCCATTATAATAGGCACTATCCCCGCCGCTTGTAGCAAGGCAGAAGAATAGTCGTCATGAATACTGGCTTCTGGCAGCCATGTATATAAAAAGAATATAGACCAAAAAATAAAATGCCACCGCATCGACTTAGTATTGTTTTTTAATTTACTCATGTTGCTTTGCATTTGTACAATTTGTTTTATGGTGCAAAAAATCAAATCGTAGTTTTCTCATAAAAAAATACATCCAATTTTTATATTTTACTCAAAGTTATTCAATTAAAAACGCCATTCTTTTGGTTTTTTTCCAAAAACTTTGTTTTACTTGACAAACAACTCATCTAAAAGTCCAACGACTCAAGTAAGTGTTATAAAAATTAAAATATTTTCCGATTTTCGCACTTGATTGTTCTTAACAATAAAATCAAGTATAATTTTATGAAAATAAGTGTCATTAATACCGGTTTTTTCAAACTCGATGGCGGCTCTATGTTCGGCATTGTGCCCAAACGAATGTGGGAAAAACTCAATCCTCCTGACGACAATAACCTTTGTACATGGGCGATGCGCTGTCTTTTAGTAGAAACTGATGACCGTAAAATCCTCATTGATACGGGAATGGGAAATAAACAAGACGACAAATTTAAAAGCCATTTTGAACCTTTCGGAGATGACAACCTTTTACAAAGTCTTGAAAATCAAGGCGTTAAAGTAGAAGATATTACGGATGTATTTCTGACGCATTTGCATTTCGACCATTGCGGCGGTGCAGTGAGTCGTGCGGTGCTTGCCCCCACATTTCACAATGCAACATATTGGTCGAATCAAATACATTGGGACTGGGCAATGAAACCTAATGCGCGTGAGGCTGCATCATTTTTAAAAGAGAATTTTGTACCCTTGCAAGAGCATGGCGTGCTTAAAATGATTGAAAAGGAAGACAATATTGAATTTATAGACAATATTCATGTTCAATTTACGAATGGACACACTGAAGCCATGATGATACTCAAAATCACAGTGGGCAATAAAACCCTATTATATTGTGCAGACACGCTGCCTTCAAAATGGCATATCGGCTTACCTTATATTATGGCTTATGACGTGCGTCCGCTTGAATCACTGAAAGAAAAGACTGCCCTTTTAGAAGCCGATGCTACTGAGGGGTGGTATTTATTTTTTGAACATGACCCAATTACTGAATGCGCCACCGTTAAAAAAGATGAACGCGGGCGAATTGTTTTGGATAAAACATTCAAGTTGAATGAAGTTTTTTAAATTATTTAAAAAATAGCCAATCATAAGCGATTTCTATCTAAATTTGTAGCTACATTAACCAATCATCATCTTATAAAGTTTATGAAATTTTTAAATCATCCGCTCGGAAAAGTATTCATCTTTGTCGCTTTGGCTACAATATTTCAAAATTGTACAACGCCTCAAAAAGCAATAGTCCCATCTTCCCCTACCCCCTCAGTAAAATTAGCTGAAGGACAAACCAAAACTACAACAGAAAAGAAAACAGAGTATGAACGTTGGCAGCAACGCGCAGAATACACGATGGATGTAGATTTTAATCATACAAAACATCAATATTCAGGCACTCAAACCTTGGTTTACTACAACAACTCGACGGATGAATTGAGCAAAGCTTTCTATCATTTATTCATGAATGCTTTCCAGCCGGGCAGCTCTATGGATGTCCGTAGTCGCCTCATTTCAGACCCTGACCCGCGCGTAACTGACCGCATTTCTAAGTTAAAACCCGATGAAATAGGCTTTTTGAAGATAAAATCCTTGAAAATGAATGGTAAAGCCTGTTCATTTGAAACAGTGGGCACTATCCTTGAAGTGACTTTGCCTGAAAAAATTGCCCCCCTCAGTAAAGTGGTGTTTGAATGTGAATTTGATGGTCAAGTGCCAAAGCAAATCCGCCGCAACGGGCGCGATAGCAAAGAAGGAGTTGATTACTCAATGGCGCAATGGTATCCTAAAATGTGTGAATATGACTATCAAGGCTGGCATGCTGACCCTTATGTAGGGCGTGAGTTTTACGGCATTTGGGGCGATTTTGATGTCACTATTCATATGGATCCAGCCTACACTTTAGGTGGCACTGGTATTTTACAAAATCCTCAAGAAATAGGCAAAGGCTATGCTGAAAATGTCACGCCGAAAGCAGTAAATGGTAAATTAGCCTGGCATTTCAAAGCGCAAAACGTGCATGATTTTATGTTTGGGGCTGACACTGAATATAAGCACATCATTAAAAAAGCGGATGATGGCACTTTGATGCATTTCTTTTATATTCCAAGCGAAAAAACCGAAAGTTGGAAAAAATTGCCAGATATTATGGCAAAGGTATTCGCTTATAATGCGCTGCATTATGGTCACTATCCGTACTCTGATTTCGCCTTTGTGCAAGGTGGCGATGGCGGCATGGAATACCCAATGTCCACTTTGATAACAGGCGAACGCCCTTTGCCGAGTCTCGTAGGTGTAGCGGTTCATGAGCTATTTCACTCATGGTATCAAGGCGTTTTAGGCACAAATGAATGCCTTTACTCCTGGATGGATGAAGGTTTTACCTCTTTTGCATCCAATTATACCATGAATTACTT
>JAYTON010000406.1:0-1850 GCA_043747725.1 Saprospiraceae bacterium | reverse complement strand
GAAATGAATTTGGAAAAATGGAATTTTTCATATTATTTTTGTCACCTAAAGTTCATTGATAAGGCTGTTTGGGTAAATGATTTAAAATAGAATTTGTATTAAGGACTTAAATTTTAATAATCTAAAACCATGTAGTTCTACTTTGGCACTCTGGAATGTCTTTTAATATCATCATATCTTTGCTTGTGTCTGACGTTTAGTGCGTGAATAAGTCCTTCATCAGAATTTAGATTATTACTCAATTTTTTAGCAAATACGAGTTTAATATCTGGTACAGAGAGCAACGGCATTTCTTCTTTATGCTCTTTTTGTACCTCTAAAATAAAATGTAGTGCCATTAAAGTTAAGGCAATATGATGATACCAAGCCTTCCATGACCTTACTTGATATTGATGCAAGCCAAGTTGTTCTTTGACATTTTGAAAGGCTCTTTCTACCCAATAGCGTTGCATTTGGCGAAAAAGTGCGATTTCTACAGACATTTTACCTTCGACATTATAACAAAGACTGTACTTTATTTCTGAACCGTCTGTGTCTGTACTGATGATAAGTTGCAGTGATTCAATGGCAGTTCCCCGTTCTGGTTTCCAAATATGGATGTCCATAATCACCGCTTTTCTAATTAAAGGCCCTTTTGTTCCGTGTCTATGAGTAATAGTTTGCCAGTCTTCCTCCTTGATTTGTTGAATCAAATCTTTGAGTAATATGGGTTTAATATCACTTGCATAAGCGGTGGGTGTCCGTCCGCGCCCCTCTTTTTTAGGCGGAATAGCTAATTGAGGTTTTTGTAAGTAAACGCCCAATTCTTCGCCTACATCCATGACAAAGGCTTGCTTTTTATCATATAAATACTGGCGAAGGGTTAAGGAATTGCCATAAATAGCATCTCCGCCTACCCAATCATACGTAATCGTGGCAGGCAAGGTCTTGAATATTTCAATGGCAAGTTCAGGTTTTGTGCGATAGATTTGGTCATCTTTAGGAATACCCGCTTGCGTACAGCGTTCTTTATCTTTAACCCAGTCATTGGGTAAATACAAACGTCCTTGAAGCAAACCCACTTGGTCGCCATTGGTCAAGGCAGCAAAAACAGCCACTTGACCATTCGCTACTTTGCCCACTTGACCAATATACTGACGGGTAACGCCAACGCTTTTTTTACCCGATTTCTCCCAGCCACTTTCATCAAGGATAAGTCCCATAGCATCACCCGTAGGCGTACCATCTGGCTGTAAAGTAAGCGTTTTAGACACTTTTTCAGCCACAGCATCCATAACAGCAAAGGAATCCCAAGGGGAATTGCTAATAAAATGCTGTAATTGGTCATAATTACTCTCGGGTATCCGTTCGACCATACGCTCTATATTACTTTTACATTCGTGCAAAAGTCCAGATAAAAACTGGCTACATTTACTCAAATTGTTCGTTGTGTGGCAAATGAAAAAGTTACTAAACCCTTTCAAATAAACATCAATTTTTTTTCGTCATATATTATCATGGCACAAGAGTAGCTCAAAAAAACAAGAAATAGTGTTAAAAAAAATGGCAAATATGAGTGCCAAAGTAGAATTATGAAGCTCGTGTTAATCATCAAAAAATATAAGTACTCTCATACTCCTTCAAGGAACGAACAGTGGGCGGTTGCAATCCCAATACCCCCTCAGTAATTTAGGTTTTTAAGCATAATTTCCGAAGATTTAATCTTTAAAATCAGGAGAAAAAACATTTTTCCAAGGTTTTAGACTTTAAAACCCGGGAGAAAAAACATTTTCCCAAAGATTTAGACTTTAAAACCGAGAGAAAAAAGATTTTCTCCGAGGTTTTAGACTTTAAAACCGGGAGAAAAAGAT
>JAYTON010000405.1:0-12519 GCA_043747725.1 Saprospiraceae bacterium | reverse complement strand
CCTTTTTTGAAAGCAAAAATGCTATTGGTGACGACCTATTTTGGACAGAACTAAGAGAAAAATTTCCACTCAATAAAAATAGGGCTTACTTCAATAATGGTACTTTAGGACCCTCCCCACAAGTAGTTTTAGACGCCGTTATTGATGCCATGAAAAAAATAGAAAGTACAGGTGAAATGGCGCATAGCATTGATGTGCCACGCCAACGAATGGCTCAATTGGTCAAAGTTTTGCCCTCAGAAATTGCCCTCACGAAGAATACAACTGAGGGGATAAACATCGTCGCTTGGGGATTGCCCTTAAAAAAAGGTGACGAAATCATTATTTCTAACCACGAACACGTCGGTAATGCGCTGCCCTGGCTGCATGTGGCGAAAGCTAAATCATTGAAAATCAAGGTTTTAGCTTTGGGTAATTCAGATAATGAAACGTTTTCCAATTTTAAAAAAATAGTTTCCAACAAAACAAAAGTTATCGCTATTCCGCACATCACTTGCACAACCGGACAAGTGCAGCCGATTAAAGAAATGGCGCAATGGGCTAAACAAAAAGGCATTTTTGTAGCGATAGATGGTGCTCACGGCGCAGGGATGCTCAATTTGGATTTGAAAACTTTGGACTGCGATTTTTATGCAACCTGCTGTCATAAATGGCTTTTAGGTCCGAAAGGAACGGGTTTTTTATATGTCAAAAAAGACATGCAAGACATTTTAATGCCGCATTTTGTCGGTGCAGGAACGCATCAAGGTTGGACTTTATCGCCCGGAAAAATTGAATTATTGAACCCTGCAATTTCTTCTGAACACTACGATTATGGTACTTACAATCAGGCTTTGTGGATAGGCGTGGCGGCGGCAATTGATTTTTTTGAGAAAATAGGGATGGATAAAGTAGAAGCAAGGGTGAAAGAATTGAGTCAATATTTACAAACAAAATTGCTTGAATTGAACCCCAAAGACATCAAAATGATGACTCCTACTGAGGGGGTGTCCACTTCAGGTATGGTGGGTTTTAAGCTGCTGAATAAAGATTCAAAAGCCTTTGCTAATGAAGTGAATAGCCATTTCAGAGTGCGGTATGTGGCTGAGCATGGACTCAATTCATTGCGTATCTCTACTCATATTTACAATAATAAAAATGAAATTGATGACTTTATTTTATTTTTAAAAAATTATCTAAATCATTGATTATTAAATAGTTGCATTAAAATTCGGGTGTATTTTTAAATGGTTTACGCTTCAAAAATTTGGATGGCTGAATGTTCTTTTTGAGCTTAATTAATTTTATTTCCTCCTCTTGTACTGCGTTTGTTATAACAGGTTCGGTCAGTGCATACCTTTGAATATTTAAGTACGGAGTAAAATGCTCTTTCGTAATTTCCTCTCCATTCAAAACACATTCTACTAAAACAACCGCCTTTCTAATAGATTTCAAACATTCGTATTGCAAACCATGTAATTCGTCCAATTCCTCAACATAGGTCTTCGTTTTTGATAATTTTGCCATATTGCCCTTGTGCATCAGCGTTTTAGAAATCACCGAATCCAAAGTTTTTGAAAAATAATCTTTCGCTGATGTTAGCCTTTCAGCAACATGCGCAAGGTTCGGTGTCTGCGTATCGAGTAGCTCGTGAAGCTGCCTGAGAAAAGCTGTGGCGTGTTTTTCGCAAGGTTCAATGGCTTCAAAAAGTTCTGTTGCCCATAATAAATGCTTTTGTTTTTCAGAATTTTTTTCACTTTTATCATAACTCAAAACATGCCTACCCCAAGAAGACACAAGCGGCGTAAAATTGAACGATTTATAAACAAAATCTTTCAAAAATGCATAAATCTCTACTTCCAAAATACCCGTTATTTCCTCAGACCCTTTTTTATTGGAAGCAAATCGGATGACTTGTGCATCACTATTAATGCCATTAAAATTGATTTTTGAACTCAAAATTAAGCCATTTAAAGATTTTAAACGCGATAAAGCCACATACACCTGACCCGGCGCAAAGGCACTATTGACGTCAATAACGGCGCGTTCAAAGGTCAAGCCTTGACTTTTATGCACCGTAATCGCCCAAGCCAATTTGACAGGATATTGTGTAAAAGTGCCAATTATTTCCTCTTCAATCTCTTTGGTTGTGTCGTCAACGGTGTATTTTCTATTGCGCCATTCATATTTTTCTAAGGTCAACTTTTCAGTTTCATCTTTAAAACGCACCTTAATTTCATCCTCTTCAATGCTATCAACTATGCCGATTTTACCATTAAAAAACCGTTGCCGCCCCATCGGGTCATTTTTAATGAAGATAATTTGTGCCCCATTTTTCAAAACCAACTCTTTATCCGTTGGAAAACTAAACGGTGGAAAATCACCTTCAATTTCTGCTGCGAAAGTGTGGGCTTTATCAGTCAAAGCCTCTAATGCTGCATGATTTTGAGCAGCGGCTTTAGCATTGTGCGTGGTAAGCGTTATGTAGCTATCTTCGGTAGTAGGCTTGAAATTGGGTTGATAATATTGGTTCAAAATAGCCATATCGGTGGCTTCGATGCGGTTATTTCTCAAATTGTCTAAAATATTGATAAAATTGATGTCTTCTTGTCGATAAATTTTTTCCAATTCGATATACAGCGGCTTTTCCTCCTGCAAAACTTTTGCATGAAAAAAGAAAACACCATCGTAATAATTTTTCAAAATGTCCCATTCTTCATTTTTTACAACGGGTGGTAATTGCATCAAATCGCCAATAAAAAGCACTTGTACACCGCCGAAAGGTGTGAAATAATCGCTCCTCACCATGCGCAAAGCCAAATCTATGGCATCCAAAATATCTGCTCGAAGCATACTCACTTCATCAATAATCAGCAATTCTAAATTCTTCAAAGTTGCCCTTTTGGAGGCACTCATAATCAAATGCTTTTTCAGCGTTTGTTTATTATTGACCACTACATTTGGATTGAAGGTTTCAGGAAAATAATCAATCGGTAAAAATGAGCCAAATGGCAATTGAAATTGCGAATGAATGGTTACGCCGCCCGCATTAATAGCAGCGATGCCCGTAGGTGCTACAACAATGGCTTTTTTATGCGTTTTTTGAATAATTTCCCTTAGAAAAGTCGTCTTCCCTGTTCCGGCTTTCCCTGTGAGAAAGACAGATTTATTGGTCTGATTGATGAATTTTGACGCCAATACTGAGGGGTCTGATGCTAATAGTTTTGACATAATGTGCGGGGTGAATTTTCCACCGAATTAAAAAATAATAAATAAAAAGTTTTAAGTTTAATTCGTTTTTAAGTTTTAATTGATGTCAAAAGTAAAATTCATTTTCATAAAACAAACAATTTGTATAAAATTATTTTGAATTTTTATTGTTTGTATAAGTAAAAAAATAGACTATTTCACTGCGTCTGCCCAAAAATCCACAACGCAAACTTTATCCAAAATATTAGTTAAATGATTGGCTACAAAGGCTTTATGAGCCGGGTGGGGCAAGTAAACTTCCCTGTCTTTTTCAGTTCCAAACGTTACGACGAAGCAATGAGTATAGCCTTGATTCAAGTTTTCAGGACTATTATTTAAGCCAAATTCCAAGTGTTTGACTTCTGGAATTTGTGTAGCGAGAGCTTTAAAAGCCGTTTCCATCGCCTTCAAAGAGTCCGCCGAAGTACCATCTTTGAATTTAAAAAGCACGACATGGCGCAGTTCTTTTTCCATCGTTTGAGTAACCATTTTGTCCTTTTGAGTGGATGTAGGATTGCATGAAAGGGTGAAAAGCACAAGGCAAAAACCTGAAATTGTTGTAAAGCGGTTCATAAAATAGTTGTTTTATAAATTAAAAATGAATAATCGAATTGATGTTTTTCATCTTTTTGAAAATGGCGTGTATCAATAAGCTGAAATACTGAGGGGTCAATGTTAGGGAAAAAAGCATCGCCTTCAAAAGTAGCGTGTACAAGGGTGAGATAAATAGAGTCCGCTAAATGAATACTCTGCTTAAAAATTTCACCACCACCGATAATAAAAACTTCTGTAAAACCTTTATTATCAATGAGTTGTAAAGCCTCTTCTATGCTTTCAGCTTTTTCAAAACCAGTATCTAAAACTAAATCGGCTTGCCTTGTGACGACAATATTCGGTGCGGTTTTCGACCAAACGCGGTCAGGCGTATCATAACTTTTACGCCCCATTATCATTGGCATCCCCTCAGTAATGCGGTATAAATTTGCCAAATCATTGGGTAAATGTCCCCAAGGTAAGAGCCCTTTGTTGCCAATAACATGGTTTTCGGACATGGCGGAAATGAGCGAAATGGTCATTTTATGGAAGTGAACACATTATAATATATAGCCTCTATCTTCTATCATTTTCAATAGATTGATAGTATGGTTGGGCATGATTTCAAAATCCTTATGCCAATCTCTGATTATCCAATCTTGATTGGGTTCAGCCAGAAAGATTTTCTTTTCATTAGAAAAAATCCAAATCACTTTTTCGACGCCAAATGAAAAAAGCATATTTGTTTTTTCATAAACATACTCCATCATTTTATGGTCGTCCGTCTGTATTTTGACATCTACTTCGATGACTAATTTAGGGGCTACATTAAAATAGTGGTCGTCAATTTTATACTTTTGAGTATCTTCTGTTTTGTAAATAATGATGTCAGAAGATAAATTTTCACCTTTTGCAATATGAAGTCCTGCTTCATTAGTGATAATAGTGTAGCCCAAATCTTCGATTGAGCGATATAAATAACTGAGCATTACAGATATAATAATGCCTTGCAAGCTGCTACTGCCCTTAATTTCTTCGAGGGTTTTTGTTTGATTTAATACGTCTTTATAGCCTTTGCGATACAGTTTCTTCCCATTCAATACCTCATAAACGAGATAATCCGGAATTTTACGTGACTGCTTTTTCTTATTTTCAGGTGCTGAGAGTGCTATATTCATCTTTTTAAATTCCTATTTAATTAAAAAAGGCTTTGATACTGAGGGGGTATTTACTCAAATAATTCTTTTAAGTTCATTACAAAACCATCAACGACTAAAGATTTTAAAATATCAGATTGTGTATAAACTCGCCGTAACAGCAATTCATTTTCAACATTTTCATATTGAGTCAAAATCTTTTTTTGGAGATTAATAACCCAATATTCACAGACGCCTGATACCTCATAAATGTATTTTTTATAGCTCATTTCTTTGGCATCATTTGAAGGCGATAAAATTTCAACCATCAAATCTGGCGCACCTTTTACTATGCCATCAATAATGCTTTCTCGTTCTTTTTTAATAAAGAGAATATCAGGCTGAACAGTATCGTTTTCAGTCAATTTAACATCAAGTGGAGCTGTACACACTTGACCTAATTTATTGTTTTTAACATGAAAATATAAGGCTGCGCTCAAAATCATGCTAATATTTTGATGGGTGTAAAAGGGTGATGGCATATGAATAATTTTTCCGTTGTGTAGTTCATAGTTGCCGCTGTCGGGCGGGGTGAGCCTTGCATAATCATCATACGTTAGCAATTTAGGCTTTGGAAACTTCAATTTATCCGATTTAACCATTATCATCTCTAATTTTTATGCAATTTAATACTTTTTAATTGAGAATGGAGAATTGAGAATTGAAAATGTAAAGGAAATAATTTTCAATTCTCAATTCTCCATTTTCAATTATTGTAACATTTTCTTCCATTCTGCTACTTTCATCATCAAATCAATGGGCGTCATGGTATTCAAATCCATTTTATCCAATGCCTCTTTGATGCGTTGTAGGCGAGGGTCGCCGATGTCGAAAAAGTTGAGTTGCATGGGTTTGTCGGGGAGATTTTTGACTTTATCTTTTGTATCTTTTACGCTGTGAGCAGTGAAATTATTATCAATCGTTTCTGTCGTAACTGGTTGATTATCAATGTGTTTTTTTTCTAATTGGGCTAATATTTCATTGGCTCTATCCACTATTTCAGGCGGCATACCTGCCATTTTAGCGACGTGAACTCC
Organism: Saprospiraceae bacterium; assembly: GCA_043747725.1. GTDB lineage: Bacteria > Bacteroidota > Bacteroidia > Chitinophagales > Saprospiraceae > JAAFJT01. Next base: position 6,524 of record JAYTON010000405.1, on the reverse strand, counting down.
AAACGAATGTTCACTACCCCCCTCAGTCAATTGACGTAAAAAGATGACTTTTTGACCCACTTCTTTCGTCGCCACATGGAAATTTTTCACCCTATTAAAACGCTCTGCCAATTCATTGAGTTCATGATAATGTGTAGCAAAAAGGGTCTTGGGACGGGCTTCGTTCTCATGCAAATATTCAGCGATAGACCAAGCGATGCTGATGCCATCGTAGGTACTCGTGCCGCGCCCGATTTCGTCCAAAAGAATGAGCGAACGATCTGAAATATTGTTCATAATGCTTGCCGTTTCGTTCATTTCGACCATAAAAGTAGATTCTCCACTTGAAATATTGTCGCTCGCCCCAACGCGCGTGAACACTTTATCCAAAATGCCAATCGTCGCAGCCTTTGCAGGTACGAAACAACCCATTTGAGCCATGAGGCAAATCAACGCCGTTTGCCTCAAAAGAGCAGACTTACCCGCCATATTCGGACCCGTAATCATCAAGATTTGTTGCTCTTCAGTATCCAAATAAACATCGTTTGGTACATAACTTTCGCCAAGAGGCAATTGCTGTTCGATGACCGCGTGGCGACCTTCACGAATATCTAAATCATACCCCTCAGTCAAAACGGGTTTTGAGTAATTATTTTTAATGGAAACGCTCGCAAAGGAATTAAGGCAATCCAAAATGGCAATCACATTCGCATTTTGTTGAATCGGTTGAATAAAATCTAAAAGCGAACCAACCAGCGTTTGGAAAATTCTATCTTCAATCACCATTATTTTTTCCTCTGCACCCAATATTTTTTCTTCCAAAACTTTCAACTCAGGCGTAATATAACGTTCGGCATTCGCCAGCGTTTGTTTGCGAATCCAATCTTTTGGAATCTCTATATTTTTATACTTTGCCGTCACTTCCAAAAAGTAACCGAAGACATTATTAAAACCGATTTTCAAACTCGTAATACCCGTTTTTTCTATCTCTTTCTGTTGAATATCAATAAGTAACGATTGAGCATTTCTGACTATATTTCTTAAATCATCCAAATCGTTATCGCAACCATCCGCTATCACGCCGCCCTTTGTGAGGTTGACAGGTGGTTCATCAATGAGCGTTTTTTCAATGTCTTCGCGCATGGTTTTGCAGGGATTCAAGGTGTCCGCCATTTTTATAAGGTGGTCATTCGTACCCGTAGGTTGCTTCGTTTCTCGCAATGACTGTTGAATTGGTTCAATTGTACCCAATGCTTTGGCGAGTTGACGGACTTCACGTGGGTTAATTTTCCCCAACGGTACTTTTGAAATCAAGCGTTCTAAGTCACCAATTTTTTTGATATAAGATTCAATTTCACCTTTAAAACCTTGATTTTCAATAAAATAGCTCACGCTTTCAAGGCGCTGCTCAATGGCAATTTTATTTTTCAAAGGCAACACAATCCATTTTTTCAAAAGGCGTGCACCCATTGGCGAGATGGTTTTATCTAAAATATCGAGGAGTGATTTACCCGTTTCATGGTTCGTAGATATTAGTTCGAGATTGCGAATCGTGAAGCGGTCGAGCCAGACATATTTATCCACTAAGAGCCTTGAAATATGGTTGATATGCTTCAAATTGGACTTTTCAGTCGTTGCCAAATAATGCAAAGCGGCTCCTGCTGCCGTTTGAGCCAAGTCCATTTCTTCGATGCCAAAACCCTTTAAAGATTTGGTTTGAAAATGCTCCAATAGTTTTTCACGACCATAATCTTGTTGAAAAACCCATTCATCGAGGGCATAAGTGTAGTATTTATCGCCAAATTTCTCTGTAAAATCTTTAGAAATGCTTTTTGGGAAGACGATTTCAGCAGGGGTAAATGTCTGTAAAATTTTATCTAAATATGCCCAATCCCCCTCAGTAACGAGCAATTCGCCCGTCGAAATATCCAATAATGCGATGCCTGTATCCTGTCTTTTCACCACTATAACAGCGAGGTAATTATTGCGCTTTTGGTCGAGTAGTTTGTCGTCACTCGTGACGCCAGGCGTAATGATTTCTGTTACGCCCCGTCGTACAACTCTACCTGCGACGGGCTTTTCCAACTGCTCACATATCGCCACGCGATAGCCCGCTCGCACGAGCTTTGGCAAATAAACATCAAGCGAATGATAGGGAAAACCAGCCAATTCTACATCATTTCCCCCATTATTGCGGCTCGTGAGCACGATGCCGAGTACGTGCGAAGTGGTGACTGCATCCTCCCCAAAAGTTTCATAAAAATCACCCACGCGAAAGAGCAACAGCGCATCAGGATACTTCGCTTTGGCTTGATTGTATTGCTGCATCAAAGGCGTGACGATTGGGTTGCCTTGATTAGAATTGGATTTGGAGGAAGGTCTTGCCATAGTTTTAATTGAGAATTGAAAATTAAAAATTGAGAATTGAAATAGTAATCGGTCAATTCTTAAATTTCATTTGACTTTATTGTACCCTAAAACCTCAAAATACTGAGGGGGGGCTGATGAAAAGCAAAGTTAGTTTTTAAAGCGTTTTGTTGAGCTATGTGGTGGTTTTTTTTAAATAAAAAGCCCTTGTTTTGTTGGAACAAGGGCTTTTTGACATAGAATACAAAGGGGTGTAATGAATCAATTTAAATAATTTAATTCTTTAAAAGCGGTTTGAACTGCTTCTCTAAATTTTTTATAAGATTATAAATTTTGTAAGCGTTCAATATTAATAGAAGAGCCAATTATTTGATATAAATCGCTGATAGTCAAATCGTTGCGTCTTCTTTTTGTCATATCTTGTCTGCCGATTCTGATGGCTTCTTTTATAGTATCTTTTGGATCTGCGATACTTTCGGGTAGCCTATGAAAACCCAATTCTATATCGGTTTTTTGAGTGCCAATTTCTCTTTTTAAAAGTTCTTTATCAGCCAGCATCCAAGCTTCCATCATTTGAATAGGTACTATGGCGACTAAATTTTTACAAAGGTTATTATCCAAAGCATTTTTAACAGAATTGAAAGCTGGAATAATCTTAAAAGAAAATGTATTCAAATCTGTATCATCGTCTGCATCTGTATGAATACATAAAACACTAATTCCTTCATTGTAAGCCTTTCGAGCATATTTTTCAATGAGTGTACTGATATTTCCATTCTGTTTTTCAAGATACCGAACAGGTAAAACTTCAATTTGACGATTACATTCAAATGCGACATCTTCAAAAGTTTTTTGAATTATACTTTCTAAAAAACGGCAATCAGTGCTTCCTTCGGTTGCAAAACCAATGATTATCTGTGGATTCATTAATTGAGTAAATATTGGGACGTGTTTTCAAAATCAGAAGTTTCTAATAATTCAACTAAATCTGCTAGAGTCATCTTGCGTTCTTTTTCTTTTTCTTCTGAAAATGGAATGACTACTTGTTTACTTTTATCTCTAATGACAGGATAAGTTTTTGTAATTTTCATTTTCATCTTTTTCCCATTTATTTCTGTTACTAAAGTATTCATTTTAGAAAGCCATATTGCAATATGTTTTTCGTTTTTTAATTTGAGCATTTCATGTACTAATATAGTAGAATGTGTATTGACTAATACTTGACGTAAAGGCATTTCAATATCTGAGAAATCTACACTCAAGTCTTTAAGCAAATCTGCCATTGCTTTTATTCTATATGGATGAATACCGTTTTCAGGTTCTTCAAAGCAAATGAGGCTTCTATGATTATCGTCGTATAAAAAAATGCACAATGCTAAAAGTCTTAATGTACCTTCTGACAATACTCTTGAACTAAACTCTCTACCATCTTCTCCTTTCAGTTTAATGATAAATTGTTTATTAGCTTTATCATCTACAACATCCACTTCGATGAAATTGGGTAAAAAACTATTCAATTTACGAGAAATTTCTCTTAAAGAATATTCATCATCGAGTTTAATTCTGAATAAAGCGGCTGCTAAATTTTTCCCACTATGCGTAATAACATCACTTGCATTAGCTTCTTGGCGAGTCGGTTCGCGTAAATCGTCCGGATTCAATTGCAAAAATTTCCAACTACGCATTTCTTCTTTAGCTGCAAAAACATGAGGGAAATCGACAGAGTTTATGCCACTCAAAACCGTTTGAGAAACGACATTAGCGGGCGTCTCTTTGCCTCCTTGCTTACCATCTTGAGGGATTTTGATTGTAGGAATGCCATTTTTATCTTCTGTCGTTATGTATGGCTTTCCTCTTTTTCCAGTATCAACTCTTGGTCGCCAAATATCTAAATACTCTCTTGGAATGTGTTGTTTAACCCAGCTATCTTCATTATGTCTTAAATTTTTTAAGCTTTCATGTACTACCAATAAATCATCAATATAACCACGTGTGTTTTTTTTTCTTTGAATTTTTAATTCATATCTTAGTCGAGTATATTTAAGTTGTGCTTCACCGCCCCAATTATCCTTAATTTTACGATTTATAAGCATTTCAATAGCAAAATGTATTTCATCAGCATAAATATTTTCCCCAAATTGAGTAAATAACTCACTCGCATTACCTCTTTGTTCACCAAATGCTGTTTTAATATCTGTTTCTGCAAGACGAGATAATAATTGTAAAGCATCGAATAAATTGCTTTTACCTGAGGCGTTTGCCCCCGCTATGACAGTTAGAGGTGAAAATTCCATAGAGAAATGGTGAAAGGATTTAAAACCGTTTATCTCAATTTTTGAAATCATAAAAAGATAATTTAGGAATCAAAGATAAATACAATAATGAAATTTTTAAAAGTAATTGATTTATCTTTGCGCGAATATTTTAAAAATTAAATTTCAAATAAATATAGTGTATGAAATTTTTTGAAACATTGACGCAGGATGAACTCTTGCACCTCGAAGATGCTATCCCTCAAATTGCCGCGTTGATTGCAGGTGCGGACGGTAATATTGACGCCGAAGAAAAGGCTTGGGCAGATAAGCTGACTGAAATCAGAAGCTATGCCAGCGATGCTGTTTTGCATGAATTTTATCACGATATTCATGTGAATTTTCCTATTAAATTCAATGATTTGGTGAATAATTTGCCTGCTGATACATCTGCCAGACAGCAAGTTCTTTCGGATAATCTATCCCATTTGAATGCTGTTTTGGCTAAACTTGACCCCCGTGTAGCGCATCATTTATATGTCAGCTATACGTCTTTTGCTAAAAGTATGGCTGAGGCATCAGGCGGTATTTTAAGATTTGGCACTATTAGCCAAGCGGAAAAAAAATGGATTGGTTTGCCGATGATTATACCCATCGCAGAACCTGTTCAAGACGAAGAACAAACGGAAGAATTGTAAATTGAAAGTTGAGAATTGAAAATTTTCCAAATTATACATTTTCAGTTCTTAATTTTCAACTTTCAATTCTCAATTTTCAATTGTAAAAATTATCAGATGAGAAGAATAACTTTACGTCAAGCACTTAGGGAAGCATTGCAAGAAGAAATGCGCCGCGATGGAAACGTCTGCCTTTTGGGAGAAGAAGTAGCTGAATACAATGGTGCATACAAGGTGAGCGAAGGCTTGCTCGATGAGTTCGGCGCGCGTCGGGTCATTGATACGCCCATTGCTGAATTGGGTTTTGCTGCCATTGGTGTAGGCGCTGCTATGAATGGTTTGCGCCCCGTGGTAGAGTTCATGACGTGGAATTTTGCGATTTTGGCATTTGACCAAATCGTGAACAATGCGGCTAAAACGATGTCGCAATCAGCCGGGGAATTCCTTTGCCCTATTGTATTCCGAGGACCTTCGGGTTCGGCGGGTCAGTTGGCGCAACAACACTCACAAACTTTCGAAAGTTGGATGGGTAATGTACCGGGTTTGAAGGTGATTTCCATCGTTGACCCTTACGATGCGAAGGGTTTACTCAAATCGGCGATTCGGGACAACGACCCTGTATGCGTCATGGAATCTGAAATTATCTACAATTACCCTACGGCAAAAGGTACGATGGGTAAAGATAGAAACGGTATTGATCGCCCATTGCCTTACGAAAGTTTTGGTATCGTCCCTGAAAATGAGGAATATACGATTCCCATTGGCAAAGCTGTCATTCGACGCGCCGGTACGGATGTGACGATTGTAACGTATAATAAAATGGTCATCGAAGCTTGTTATGCAGCAATGGAATTGGAAAAAGAAGGCATTTCTGTTGAAATCATTGACTTGCGATCTATTCGCCCGTTGGATGCGGCGACGATTGTGGAGTCTGTGAAAAAAACGAATCGGTTAGTGGTTGTAGATGAAGCTTGGCCCATGTATGGCGTATCGGCTGAGGTGGCTTACGAGGTTCAGAAATATGCTTTCGACCATTTGGATGCACCTATTATACGAGTGAATAGTGCAGATGCATCAATGCCTTATGCACCTACTTTGGTTGAAGCATATCTGCCAAATCCTGCTAAAATTATTAAGGCGGTGAAGGAAGTGATGTATGTAAAGGCTTGATTAGTGAAAAGCGAATAATGAAAAGTGAAAAGTGGAGGCTTTTTACTGAGGAGGTGTGTAAAGTTGCAAGTCTCGGAGT
>JAYTON010000404.1:0-2688 GCA_043747725.1 Saprospiraceae bacterium | reverse complement strand
CCCTGATTTTAATCTAAAAGGAACTGATGGAAAAATGTACACGCTCAGTTCATTTAGCAAATCGAAGATTCTGATGATTGTTTTCACTTGCAACCACTGCCCTACTGCGCAAGCTTATGAAAGCAGAATTAAGCAATTGGTAACGGATTATAAAAGTAAAGGTGTTCAAGTCGTGGCAATTTCTCCAAACGACCCAAGCGGTATTCAGCTTGATGAGCTGGGGTATTCTGATTTGAGTGATTCTTATGAGGAGATGATTTTAAGAGCAAAGGAGCAGAATTTCAATTTTCCTTATCTCTTTGATGGAGGGACTCAAGAAGTAGCGAATAAATATGGACCTATTGCTACACCACACGTTTTTATTTTTGATGAAAAACGGATATTGCGCTATTCAGGTCGAATCGATGATGTAGAAGATCCTAAGAAGACGCCTAAAAACTTTGATACTCGGAATGCGTTGGATGCTTTAGTGGCTAACAAGCCCGTGCCAGTTGAAAAAACAAAAACTTTTGGCTGCTCCATTAAATGGGCTGAAAAGATTAAATTGAGCAAAAGTGAAATAGAAGAATGGGCAAAAGAACCTGTTGCCTTGGATACCATCGATGAAGCGGGCATTCAAAATTTGTTGAAAAATAACACTAAAAAATTGCGCCTTATCAACGTGTGGGCGACTTGGTGCGGACCCTGTGTGAATGAATTACCGGATTTTATGACCATTAATAAAATGTATCGCCGCCGTGATTTTGAATTGATTACTATTAGTGCTGATAAATTGGGCAAGGCAGATAAAGCTTTGCAGATACTTCAAAAAATTCATGCCTCTAATAAAAACTATATTTTTAAAGGCGATGATACCTATAAAATGATTGATTTAATAGATAAAGACTGGCAGGGAGCATTGCCGTATACGCTCTTAGTAGAGCCGAACGGTAAGGTCATCTATCAAAAACAAGGAGCCATTGACCCCGCTAAGATGAAGACTTTAATCGTGGATCATCCTTTAATTGGGCGGGTGTATTGAGGAAGTTATTTTAAGTATTCTATTGTAAAAAATATGAGACTGCAATAAAATATTAGTTTTATGACTAACGCCGCCATTTATGGCGGTGCAGGGAACAACCATAAAAAAAGGCTTTAGCCGCTCACGTTTTCTTTGGAAAAGGTGCATGGCTAAAGCCCTTAAATATACTAAATTTTGCCACCGCCATAAATGGCGGCGTTAATTATAATCTAACTTTTATTTTTAAAACTTGGGATTTCATGATTTGATTCAACAAACATAATTATTCAAATTGATTTTTCACTTCAAAGCCTGAATCCCTTAGTAATTTTTCTCTTTTGAAAAGCTCCACATCTGCTGCCACCATTTCAGCACACAGCATTTTGACATCGTATTGAGGTTGCCAACCCAGTTTTGTCTTAGCTTTTGTCGGATCGCCGATCAGCAAATCTACTTCCGTTGGGCGGAAATAACGAGGGTCAATAGCGACCACTTCTTGCCCAATTTTCAAATTATACTGAGGGGTCGATGATTTGACATAGCCTATTTCATTCACGCCCTCGCCTTTGAATTCGACCTCAACGCCCACCTCTGCAAATGCCATGCGGATGAACTCTCGTATTTCTGTGGTGACGCCTGTGGCAAGGACAAAATCTTCCGGTTTATCTTGTTGCAAAATGAGGTACATGCCTTGAACGAAGTCCTTCGCATGACCCCAATCCCGTTTTGAATTAATATTTCCCATCCACAATTTATCCTGCATACCCATCGCTATTTTAGCAACGCCACGCGTGATTTTGCGAGTAACGAAGGTTTCTCCACGAAGGGGCGATTCATGATTGAATAATATGCCGTTGCAGGCAAACATATCATATGCCTCCCGATAATTGACCGTAATCCAAAATGCATACATTTTAGCCACTGCATAAGGCGAACGGGGATAAAAAGGCGTCGTCTCTTTCTGCGGCACTTCTTGCACCAAACCGTAAAGCTCAGAAGTAGAAGCTTGGTATATTTTTGTTTTTTTTGTCAGACCCAATATTCTAATCGCTTCCAACAAGCGGAGCGTGCCGATGCCGTCTGTATCTGCTACATATTCGGGTACTTCAAACGATACCCGCACATGCGACATAGCTCCCAAATTATAAATCTCGTCAGGCTGTACTTCTTGAATAATGCGGATGAGGTTAGTCGAATCAGTCAAATCACCGTAGTGGAGGATAAAATTTTTATTATCCACGTGGGGGTCTTGATAAAGGTGATCAATCCGATCGGTATTGAACAATGAGCTGCGGCGTTTGATGCCGTGTACGATATAACCTTTTTTAAGCAGGAGTTCGGAGAGATAAGCTCCGTCTTGTCCGGTGATACCGGTGATAAGGGCGACTTTTGACATATAGACTTAATCTTTAAATTTTAAAATCAGGAAAATGATTATCTCAAAATCAGAAAATATTTTGAAGCATTTTGTTGGAAAATATAAGCAGAATAAGATTTATTCCTTCACTTTATAAGCCTCCACACATTTTTTCTCTGAGGAAAAGTTAATACCAATGGCGATTTTTTGTTGGCTGTGTTGAAGGTAAGGGGTTAGATAGCCTTTTTCTTCTATTTGCTGAAGAGCAATCTCTGCACTTTCGTCCAATTTGAACTCAAAAGCATAAATATACTGAGGGGTCTGCACGAGA
>JAYTON010000403.1:0-4708 GCA_043747725.1 Saprospiraceae bacterium | reverse complement strand
TTACAAAGCGTTGTTTTACCACTTTGTCTTGGTCCCACAACGGCTACACTGCGAAATGTTTTAGATAAACTTATCAGTTTTTCTGTTGCCAAGCGTTTTATCATATCAAGTATATTTTTAGACAAATATAGAATTAAATTCCGCATTTGTCCAGATTAAATGTTTTCATTTCCAATTTTAAGCTGCTTTCCTAAAGGTAATCTAATAATAAACTCCGTCCCTACCCCCTCAGTACTTTCCACTTCCAAACTCCCTCCATGCCCTTTCGTCACAATATCATACGCCAATGAAAGCCCTAATCCTGTCCCCTGCCCCGTTGGTTTAGTCGTGAAAAAGGGTTGAAAGACTTTGGCTCTCACGCTTTCGGGCATCCCTGTTCCATTGTCATTTATTTTTATAACTATTTGATTACCAATCTTTTGTGTACTCACCAATACTGAGGGGATATAACTTTCCGTCAGAGGCAGACTATCCGACACTTGTTTCTTTTGGTTGACAGCATAGAAAGCATTGTTAAAAAAATTGATGAATACGCGACTCATATCTTGCGGAATGATGTTGATTTCACCAATCGAATCATCCAAATCCATTTTGAAATCAGCATTAAAAGTCTTGTCTTTCGCTCTCAAAGCATGGTAACTGAGGGGGAGCGTTTCTCTGATAAGGGCATTAATATTGGTGGGCTCTTTCGTGCCTGAACTCGTACGCGAGTGCTCAAGCATGCCTTTCACGATATTGCTCGCCCGTTTGCCATGATGATTGATTTTTTCAAGATTTTGAGAAATATCAGACAAAAGTTCCGCTTCTAATGTTCCTCCTTTCGGGGTTAGAGGGCTTTTCAGTTCATCGATTAATTCAATACTCAATTCCGAGAAATTATTGACAAAATTCAAGGGATTTTGTATTTCATGGGCAATACCCGCCGTCAATTCACCCAATGAAGCCAATTTTTCGGATTGGATGAGTTGGGTTTGAGTGGCTTTCAATTCGGTCAACGATTTCTCCAATTCCGTTGATTTTTGAGCCAATTCTTTGGTTCTTTGATTGACCCTTTTTTCTAAAAGGGCATTTTCCTCCTTCAATGTGCGCGACCGATAACGGGTATAGGCTCTAATCGCCAGTAGTAAAGCCACTACATATATTAAATAAGCCCACCAAGTTTTCCACCACGGCGGCGTAATAGTGATGAGGTATTTATTTTCAAACCACAGCCCCGAACTATTAAATGCCTTGACTTTAAAAATATATTCTCCCGGCGGCACATTGATGTAGGACGCTCTCTTTTCACCATCAGTGGTTCGCCATTCTGTATCATAATTTTCAAGTTGAAAAAGCACTTGATTATCCATTGAATTGGAGTAATGTATGGGTACAATATTGAAAGAAAAAACATTCTGATTATAGCTCAATACCATTTCTTTATTATCCGAAAATGGATGACTTTGATGCCCGCCATTGTTCATAGATTGCCCGCCAATTTGAAGGTCGCTGATGACAATTTGAGGTGGAAATGGATTGCTCCTGACATCCCCCTCAGTAATCGAGTAATATCCCTTGCCTTCTATGAATAAAATTTCACCTTTAGTGCCAAAGCCGCGTTCACATTGTTCTCCTACGACGATACCATCTTCAGCCCCTAATATTTTAATAAAATCCCTTGAAGGATTAATTCTAAAAAGCGCATTTTGAGAGCCAACCCAAAGGTTTTTGCGCTCATCCTCTTGAATATCTTCTACTCTTACAGATATTGTCTGCCCGTAAGCCACTCTAAATGGCGCAAATTTATCGGCTTCCACATCATATTTATACAGCCCATAGTCAGTACCCAACCAAATAATACCATTCACATCCTTCAGAATACAATTGATGGGAATGCCTTTCAGATAATATTTAAACTTACCCGTCATGGGGTTCAATAAATTCAATCCACCTACTGCACCAATCCATATTTTATCTTTATTTTCAGTCAAAACACTCGAAACGAAACGGCTGACTAACCCCGTACTATCGCTGTTGATGAGATAATGCATAAACTTGCCCGTTTTCAAATTCACCCAATCCAAGCCTATCTTCGAGCCTATCCACAAGTTGTCGCCCTCCTCATGCACAAAATCAACAGTATCATTCATAATGGTACTCGGATTGTTTGGTATATGCTTAAAATGAGCGACCTTTTCAGATTGTTTATCAAAACAATCCACGCCATAAGCATTGGTGGCAATCCATAATTTGTTGTTTTTACCCACTGAAAACCGCTTATTTGAAAAGGCTCTGTAAGGGAAAAGACTGAGGCTTTGGGAGTCGTCGGGGTTGTGGGTAAATCTCTTGATTTCACCCGTTCTCAAATCTCTTTTAATCAGTTCATTAAAATTTAAAAACCACGTGATGCCGGAAGGCTCTTTTTGCATACCACCAATCTGAATATCGGTAACTTTATAAGCAATTTTTTTAAAATAAGGATCTATTTGATAAACCAGACCATCCACTGTTGAAATCCATAGAATCGAATCTTTTGAAATCAAACTTGCCGATATTTCACTGTTTGCCAAACCATTCAAACTGTCTTTCTGAATATCGAACGAGAGCATTTTATTGGTTCTAAAATCATAGATATTGATGCCTGTATTGCCTCCAATCCACATTCTTTTAGCCGCATCTTCTTTAATAAATGTGATAAAACTTGAGGTATGATGGCTACTGATTTGATTTGGATTCGTGGGGTTATGAGTAAGTCGCTGAAATATGCCGTTGGCTCTATTCATTGTATGCAAACCATCCCCCTCAGTACCGACCCAAAAAATACCTCTACTATCTTCAAAAATAGCCTTAACACTGTTATCAATCAACGTTTGAGGGTTATTAGGGTCATGCAGGAATTTTATAAACTGACCATTCGTTGGGTTAAAAATATTGAGCCCCCCCTCAGTACCGACCCATAAAATGCCTTTTTTATCTTCGTACAAAACATTCACATCATTATCACTCAGGCTGGTAGGCACTTTATCATTGTGCAGAAATCGGATAAATTTGCCTGTATTAATATCCAAACGATTCAATCCTGTAGAAGTAGCCACCCATAAAAAGCCCTTTTTATCTTTCAAAATATCGTTAATCATGTCAGAACTCAAGCTGCTTGGGTCGTTAGGATTCGGTTGGAAGTGTTTAAAAACACCCGTTTTAGGGTCTAAACAATGGAGTCCCGAAAAGATGGACGAAAACCATATTAGCCCTTGGTCATCGGCATATACGCTTCTGATAATATTCGTAGCCGCCGTATTGTCTTCTATCAAATAAATGGTTGTTTCATACCCATTGTAGCGGTACAAACCTTTATCGGTAGCAAACCAAATATATCCTTGTGGGTCTTGGGTCATATCAATGATTTGAACACCTTTGTTAGTGAGTTCAAAATTGGGAATAGATTTAAAAAAGGCATTTTGAGTAAATGCGAAAGTCACGGCAAAGCACAATGCCATCAGAATGGAAATAGGTCGCTGTATTTTCATATTATCACATGGTTTTTTTTCACAAAATAAACATTATTTTGAATTGAGGTAAAACAAATTTAAAGTGGCTTCATGCTATGCCCTGAGATAATTGCTATAAAGCTGAGAGCAATTCGCATAAGAATGGATTTTTTCTAATGAGTTCAAAAAAATTTCTATCTTTAAACCTGCTTGAAAATAGGGTAATCTATATTATAGCAACGAACAAATTGTCACTACGAGCAAAGTGCAGCAGAACTGAAAGGAGTCCCTATTTGATTGATATAAAAAATAAGAAGGTAAACCCATTTTTAAAAACTAAATATGCGTCAATGACATTAAAAATTGGTTGCCAGCTTGAATATCAATGTACTCAAAATACCCCACTCATTTTACTTTTACGGATTCACAAAGGCTTGTCTCAATCCCTCATCCATGAAGAATACACTGTGCAGCCTCCCGTACCAATCACCCAATATTTGGACTTTTATGGCAACAATTGTCAACGCTTAATCACTCCTATCGGTCAATTTGTCATTGATACACACTTTATTGTTGACACCAAAGAATATGTAGAAGTTAACAATGAGGCTCAATTTACGCTTATTCAACATTTACCTGACAATACCCTCATTTATTTATTGCCCAGCCGCTTTTGCGAATCAGATAAATTGTATAGCAAGGCTTTTGAAATTATTCAAGACTTATTTAGTGGTTACCTCATGGTGGAGGCTATCCGCCAATGGGTCAGATCAAGCATAAAATATGAATACAATCGGAGTACCTCCATCACTTCAGCCTTGGATACTTTAGAAGCCCAGCATGGTGTCTGTCGGGATTTATCGCATTTAGCGATTGCCCTTTGCCGCAGCATCAATATACCTGCCCGCTTCGTAGTGGGTTATTTATATCAATTATATCCGATGGATTTACATGCTTGGTTTGAAGCCTATTTGGATGATAAATGGTACACTTTTGATGCGACACAAGAAGTTGTGACAGGCGGAAGGGTGGTTTTGGCTTATGGCAGAGATGCCGCTGATGTTGCCACAGCCACTTATTTTGGAGATATACGATTAGAAAACATGAACGTGTATGTAGAGAAGATTGAGGTATAAGGATAAGTCTTTACTGCTCAATTAAAATAGTGAACCCTCGCGTATAGGTCAATAAATCTTGTAATATTTTTCTGAATCTCATTTAAAAATATCCGATAATTTTTA
>JAYTON010000402.1:0-4544 GCA_043747725.1 Saprospiraceae bacterium | reverse complement strand
ACTCCCGCATCCCGCTTTGGGCAATTTAACCATTCGAGAAATGCTGTCTTTCACCATTTTTCACATCGAACACCATACGCGGACTATTTCTAAAATTGTGGAAAATGTTAAAGTTGTTTAGTTTGTGAAAACTTCTCAGTTGAATAAAAATACTGAGGGGTGCTTTTCATTAATCTTTTTTGGATTTCACATATTTATATAACTTTGTCAAGTGATAAAATAGCAATTGAAAACAAAATTGAAACAATCCAAATGGCAATTCCTGCAACCAATATCGATGAAGTGATTTCAGAATTAGATGTGATTGTCGCAAAATGTTTAGCCGAAAACAATAAGATGGGGCTATTTGCTGCGCTGTATCGCAAAGTGACGCTGCGCGTAAAAGAAGGGATTGCGGCAGGTCGGTTCAATGATGGTGAACGCATGGAACGCCTCGATGTCGTGTTTGCCAATCGGTATTTAGAAGCCTACGACGCTTATAATACAGGTAACTCAATGACTTCTTCGTGGCGTATTACATTCAATGCTGCCAAAAACCCCAACCTGTTTATAATTCAGCATTTGTTTGCGGGCATGAATTCACATATAAGCCTTGATTTGGGTATTGCTACGGCTAAAACGGTGGGCGGACTGCCACTATCCGACATAGAACGCGACTTCAACGAAATCAATAAGATTCTTTCCGATATGATTGATGATGTACAAAAAGCCTTAGAAAAAACCTCCATTATGATGTTGGCGTTAGATTGGCTTGTAGGCAAGGCAGACGAAAAATTGGCTCAATTCAGTCTTGAACTTTTTAGAAAACGAGCTTGGGATATCACCAACCATCTCTATGGTTTGGCTGATGATGTACTGCTTCAACAGATTACATTACTCGACTATCAAGTTTCAAAAGAAAATCATTTGTTTACCGATTGGAGTACTAATTTTTTGCCACCTATGGTTCGCTTGTCTGCATTGATTCAAAACAAAAAGGCTGCAGCAGTTGTCAGAGCTTTTAATGCTATTTGAATAAAAATTTCAAAAAGTTGAGATATTTGGTGGGGGCTTTCAAGCCGCCTACGCTGAGGGGTGCTTATTTCAGTATGAATTCCTATATTTCCTAAGCGTTATTTATTGGGATGCACCAGCGTTTGCATATCATAAACAAAAATAGTGCTGTCCAATTGAGCTAAAGGGTCGGTTAAGAAAGGGCGAATGCTATCTAATTGATTGGAGCGTAAATCATTGACTATCAAGTATTTACAATGATGATTTTGTATCATTAATCTCATCCAATCTTGGCTCCAAACGGTGGTGGGTCCGAAATTCCAGAAGGTGTAGCCGCGCCTATCGTAGTAATAAAGCGTTGCGTTGGGCGAAATATCGGGTAAGCTGATGATGGTATCTTTTTCAGAAATAGGCGTCTGGGTGTTGACAAATTGACGGATGCGTTGGATGTCGAAATGTGCCAACGGAAAATTATTGTGCTGACCATATTTCTCACTGCTCAAATCATATCGCGCTCTAAAATCATGTCGAGTGTAAACCAAATTATAGATAAAAAACGCGATAAATAGCCCCTGCACAAGGGGCTTTTTTAAGACAGTTGGATAATTCGTTTTCAAAAAATATAAAAACAGTAGAAGGCTGATAGCTGCTAAAGCGAATAAATCGGTGGCATAATAATCATGCACCTTAAATTGTATAAAGAAAGAAAAAAAGTAGGTGACAATGCCTACGAACACAAGGCTAAACAAAGCAAATAACAATTGATTCTGCTTTTTAACCATGATGAAATTAAACAAAATGATACCTACAATCATCCATAACGTAGGCTCCGCAAACCATGTTTGAAGTGCAAAATTTTGAAGATGTTTAAAAGTATGGTGTCTATCATCGGGATTCATATCCCAAATGGGCATGATGGTGCGGAGGAAATAATAGCCCGTATCATGTATTTTATTGTAATTATCTGCCCAAACGCGCCACATAACAAACGGAATCAGCACCATCAAAAACGCTGGGATAAGAGCTAAAGGCTTAGGAAAAATAGCGGATGGCTTTTTTTTTATCACCCCCCTCAGTATTTCGAACAACCAAACCGCTCCGATGGCTACCCAAATCACAAGCGTCGTCGGCTTCAATAAAGCAGCAAAAAGCAAGGCTGCATGACAAGCGTAAAACCATCTAATCCGTTGATTATCAATGAAATAGTAAAAGCACAGCCACGATAAAAACACGAGACTCAAGGCAGGAACATTCGGCAGATAATTGACACCATAAAACGCTAATATGGGTGAGGCGATAAACAACAAGGCATAACAGAGCGACACTATTAATTGACCCGTCAAATGCCAAGCCAAGCGAAACAAAGCCCAAAGCCCGACGACATAGAACAGCAAATTCAACCCCCTCAGTATCCACTCATGTTGACCTAAGAATTGATATAAAAATGCGGTGATGTAGTATAAAATAGGAAACTCACCAGCCGCATGACCATCAATTGTCCAACCCATATTGTGGATGCGAGGACTGAAAAAATCCATACCATCTTTATAGAAATTCAAAGTTTGAGAAGTGCAATCCGCTTGCCGCCAATAATGAATGGATTGCGGTGCTAAATTGATGACATTCTGAAAACCAATGACTCCTGCGGACACCACAAAGCATAAAGCAAAAAGTAAGTTTGGGGAACTTTTTATATTTAAATAGCGCATGTTTTAATGGAAGAGTAATACAGGCAAGCATAAATATCGGATGCTACAAGGTGTGGATAAGATTTGAGCAATTGTTCAACAGTACGACCACCTGCCAATTTATCAATAATTGTTTCTATAGGAACACGTGTACCTTTAATAACAGGTTTACCAAACATTATTGAAGGGTCTGAAGCAATATGATTTTTGCAATCCATAATTTAAGTTTTTTAACTTTTTACAAAGATAGCTTTTGCAATCCAGTTTTTCAATAAAATCTATACTTACCAATCCAGTTTTTTATCAATTTATATGAATAAATAAATTCAATTTTACAAATCATTACCCCTCAGTAAAATAAGCATAAAACATTGAAAACCAATGGCTAAGGTTTCAAAATAATCGTCCGTTCACCCACTTCCTTAATCTTATTTTTAGTGAAAAACACAGGGAAATATTGCCCTTTTGACCAAATTTCAAATAAGTCTTTATAGTGTGGGCTATCGGGATTGCCGGATTGTCCGGGCGCATTGTTGCCAAGGGTTTTGTTCCAATCTTCGGTATCTACGATGATGCGGAACGAGGCACCGGTCGCTTGATTAAGCTTATCGCCTGTGCTATTCACCGTTGCACCATTGCCACCACGCAAGGCTGGACCGATATTTATTTTAGATTTAAGGTCAGAATTGACCATTTTACTGAGGGGGTGCTCGATGAAAATATGCTTGTTTTTAAGCTGCCCATATTGCCAATTATTCATATCGTCGCCCAATCGACTTTTTAATATTGACAATGTTTTTTCCAAAGCATTTAAAAGAAATTGATTGCGCCCTTCGACAGCATTTTGTCCAAATTCAGGTCGCCCGACTGTCAACCAATCTATTAATTTCTTAGTAGGAAGGGTTTTTATAACAGTTTTAGCTTTATCAGGCACTAAAAGTTGAATCAGATTTTGCTCTAAAGTATTTTCCCATTCGACATAAATAGCTGCGGCAATAGATTCTTTATTCAAATTAAAATCCCAATTTAAGAGCCATTGTCTTGCTTTTTCAACATCATTTTTAGCCGTTAATTCCTTTAATAGCGGCACTAATTGACGTGCTGGCAGCGATTGATAATCATTTTGTAGCAACATAAAATCAGTCAACGTTTGCCGACGACCGCTTGATAAAACCTCTTCAATTCGGTGTGCCCTAAATGGTGATGCCCAATTCCAACCAATGGCGTTGCGATAGGCGAAATCGTTGGGTGTCAAGTTGTTGTTGGCTGTGATGAGATACCCCTCAGTAGGATTGTATTTATGAGGCAATTTTTCAATATCGAGATAGCCCGCCCACTCATAAGTGCCATCGCCAGTAACGGGTACGAGTCCTGTCCAATTGGTTCGAATCGGTGAAATTCCGACTGCTTGCCAACCAATATTGCCCATTTTATCGCCCCAAATCATATTCTCTCCGGGTATTCGACTGTATCGGCAAGCCTCCCGAAACTCCTCCCACGTCTTAGCTTGATCCATCCGCAAACTGGCTAAATATGGCGAGCAACCCACCTCCAACCAACCCGCTCTCACAGAGTAAGCCTTATTCTTTTGAACATCTTCAAAAACAACGGGTCCATGTCGTGTATATTTTAATTTGACAACAACAGGCTCTTTATTCAAAACTTTAATGGTGTCAAAACGGCTCGTCATATTTTCCCAAACGCCTTTGTATTTGTACTGATTGCTGTTCAGCGGATTGACGTCATACACGTATAAATCTTCATTATCTGTTTCAAAAATGGTTAATCCCCACGCACCATAATCATTGTGACCGATGGAAATACCCGGTACACTCGGTTCGCCACCGCCTAACACATTCCAAC
>JAYTON010000401.1:0-7046 GCA_043747725.1 Saprospiraceae bacterium | reverse complement strand
CACAGTGCGTTGTTTTAAGTTTTTAAATAAATAGTATAAAAAATTTCACTACTTAAAAATTGGAAATAAGTTGTTTTGGAGTATGTATAAATTTCCAATTCAAGTCATACTGATAATAATATTCAACGGGTTTGATCCATTTTATTAACATTTATTCTATAAGATGTCTCGTAAAGTTAATAAATTCTACTTTAATGCAATAAATAATTAAAAAGTAAATTAAAATAATTCACTTCAAATTATTTTAAATAGGGTAAGCAATTGGAGATGTAATAAGAATTGTAAATTTGGAAGTATGATGCAAAGATTAATATATTTTCTAATCAAATGCAACTCTTTAACACATATTTGTATTCTTAATGCGAAATTAATGATTTTTAAACACTGAAATCAGTTTATCAAATATTCGCTCTATGAATCGGCGTTCCTCTGTTATTATTTCAGCCGAGCCTTGCATCTGCTGCTCAAATTTCAAGGTCTTATGATAACTCGTTTTCAAACCATAAGGCAAATTAACTCGAACGGAAATAACCTTTTCGCCTTTCTCATTTTTAGGCAAAAGGGCTTTAGCGGTAACAGTTCCTTCCACTATACCATCTTCTTGATATGGATGCGAATCAAATTTTATCACTACTCGTTGACCAGGCATCACCTTACCTGAACCTGAAATAGGCAACGGCACAAGCCCCACCATGCTCGAACCATTCGGCGGCACAATAGCCATCACTTCAGCTCCTTCTTTGATGTCTTGATTTTCTGCCCAATAATTATTGTAAAAAGAGATTTTCCCACTTGTAGGCGCAGATAGAATATATTTCAATTTCCATTGCGAAATGGCCGTGCGCAACTGATTAATCGACTCCACAAGGCTGTTATACTGAGTGGTATTCGATGTCCGCGTCAAACTTTGAAATTCCATCCTGTTTTTCTGCAATTGCAAAATTCGCCCTTGAAACTCCTCAATATTGCTATTGATATTTTTTATCAGTTGCTCTTGATTATTGGCTTCTCGGATGATTTCTTCTAACTGACTTTTAGAAATTACATTTTGAGAATACAACGTTTTATTACGCTCCACATTCTTTTTAGTCAAATCCAAATTACTATAAGCCGTTTTCAATTTTTCCCTTTCGGTGCGAATGAGCCTTTCGGTATTATTAATCTGTTGTTCTATCTGCAATACGTTTTGCGCTTCAAAATTTTCTTCTTTTTTAAATTGAAATTCTTTCAATATTTGTACAAAAGAAGAATAATTGAGCTGCAAATCGCCTAATTGAAAGCCCATTTCGGGCTGGAATGCCGCCAATACTGAGGGGGTCAAACTATCGAATCTGAACAACTGTTGTTCTAATTTCAAAACATCTTCATAGTGCGCCGGATTCTGCAAAACCACTAGTAAATCACCCGTTTGCACCGTATCATTCTCTTTTACCAATAGCTTTGAAAGATAGCCCGTTGTCCGCGCCACAATCGGCACAGGCGGCATTTCCGTCGTAATCAAAATGGGCGCATGAATAATATCAGGATAGCGTACTACATAACTCACTACTCCTAACAGAATAACACCGATGAATATTAGCGTAGAACCCCAGCGGATTATCCAAGCCGGTGGGGTGCCCAATATCTCTTGCACATCATCACTTCGCAGTTCTATTTTTTCGTATTCTTCCATTTTATTCAATTAGAAATTGAAAATTAGGAATTAGGCGGTGTGAATTAGGAGTTAGGAAATACTGAGAGGGTAAATTCCTAATTTATAATTCCTAATTCCTAATTAATTTATGAGCCTAATTCCAACTGATTTTTAACCAAACTATAATAAGCACCTCGTTGACGTGTCAGTTCATCATGATTGCCGGATTCTATTATTTCACCTTTTTCTAAGACAATAATATTATCAGCGTGTTTGACAGTACTCAAACGATGCGCTACTATAACGACTGTTTTTCCTACAAAAAACTCTTTCAAATTGTCCATAATAATCAATTCATTGTAGGCATCTAAGGCATTAGTCGCTTCATCGAAAAATATGTATTCAGGATTTTTATACACGGCGCGGGCTATCAAAAGACGTTGTTTTTGACCTTGCGAAAGCCCTACTCCATCGTCGCCAATTTTAGTATTGTAACCCAAAGGCAACGACTCAATATGCCCTTGAATATTAGCCACTTTCACCGCTTGAAGCAGCTTCTTTTTATCAATATGCTCATCACCCAAGGCAATATTTTTAGCAATTGTTTCATTGAAAATATAGCCTTCCTGCATCACAACGCCACATCTCTCTCGCCAAACCCGGTTTTGAATGCTATTCAGCGACACGTCCGCCACCTTGACGAACCCCTCAGTAGGTTGATAGAAATTGAGCAATAATTTTAAAATTGTCGTCTTCCCTGAACCACTTGCTCCTACCACAGCGAGTGTCTGACCCCTCGGAATTTTCAAACTCATCTCCTTTAAAACCATTGGTGAGTGATGGCTTCCGTATTGAAATGATACATTTTCAAGGAATAAATCACCATTTTCAGGCAAAACGTTTAATCTTTCGGTTTTGCCGTCTTCATCTTCTTTGGAGTGAATTTCGTTGAGCCGCTCCAATGAGATCTTCGCGTCTTGAGCCATTTGAATAAAATGTACCATTTGCTCCAAAGGCGAATTGAGCTGCCCGATAATGTACTCAATAGCGACCATGCCACCTATGGACAGCGTCCCCTCAGTAACAGCCTTCGCTGCGATGAAAGTGATGAGTATATTTTTTAATTCATTGAAAAAAGAAGCACCTGCCCGTTGCCATTGCTCTAAAGCCAAATAACGGATCGAAACTCGATACAATTTTGCTTGTATGCGCTCCCATTGCCACCGTTTTTGCTTTTCAGCATTGTGCAATTTAATTTCATTCATGCCCGAAATCAGCTGAATCAAATTGGATTGATTTTCAGCCATTTGGTCGAATCTTTTATAATCCAATTCCTTTCGTTTACTCAGAAATAAGAAAATCCACACGATATAAAATACAGTAAAAAATAAGTAAACATAAAAAATGGTCGGATTATAAAAGTAAAGGACAAAACCAAATATGACAAAATTGATAAGAGAAAAACTCGTGGATAGCACGCTGGAAGTCAAAAACTGCTCAACGCGGTGGTTATCGTTGATGCGTTGAAGCAAGTCGCCCGTCAGTTTTGAATCGAAAAAACGCGGCGGCAATTTCATCAGTTTGATTAAAAAATCTGAAACTAAGGAAATATTCACCCGCGTACCAATATTCAACATAATCCACCCTCGAATAAACTCGACGGAGGTATAAGACATAAACAAGACCACTTGACCCAACAAAACAAGCTTAATCAAGCCGACATCCTTATTATTGATGCCGACATCCACTATCGTTTGCGTTAAAAATGGGAAAACCAATTGCAAAAGAGACGTCAAAAGCAAACCGACCACCAACTGAACTAAAAGCCGTCTGTATTTTTTAAGATAAGTGAAAAGGAAGCGAAAACCCGATTTATCCACTTTATCGCCTTCGCGCTCATAAAATTCAGGGGTAGTTTCAAGCAAAAGAATAATACCATGTTTCTCACCTTCAATCACATCGCTTGCCCAACCGTCCAAAAATTCCGCTTTGGTCAACTTCACTTTGCCCGCAGCGGGGTCAGCTACGCGCACATACTGAGGGGTGATTTCATAAACCACTACAAAGTGCTGTTGCCGCCAATGCGCAATAAAAGGCAAGGGTAACCCATCCACTAACCTATCCCAACCAACCTTAGCGGCGAGGGTATTCATGCCTATTTTCTCCGCAGCGTCTGAAATATCAATCAGCGCAACCCCATCTTTGCCGATAAAGGTGATTTCCCGTAAGTACTCCAGCGAATAAAAGCGACCATGATGCCTTGCTACCATGCGTAAACAGGTAGCGCCGCAGTCCATTGAGTCGTGCTGTTTATAAAAGGGAAAATTCTTTGACATAAATTTTTGTATAAAGTATGTTCACCAGATTAAAAAAAATAATGATGGGCAATGACTGTTGGATACCTCAACCCTTTAGCTATCTTCCTTTCATCGCCCACTTTTTTGTTATTGTTTTCTCATAATGTTGCTTGTCGAGTCTCCTGCAAAATTTATTGAAACATATTCAAATTATGAATATTTAAAAAATTCAATAATTGTACCGATAATAGTTATAAATTCATTTGAGGTGAGACTATTTAGAATACGGTTATCTGTCATTAGAATACGGTGAACATTTAACATTTACCAAAAAACATGCCGAACACATTATTATTAATGGTAATTTAAACATTTTTATTTAAAGTATTGAAAATATTTAAATTTATAGAAAGAAAAAAGCAGATAAAAGGACTACCCTTCTATCTGCATTTTTTAATTTAAAGTATCATTAATCGCTTACATCAAACCAAATATTTTTGAATATTTCATCAATTCCCCTGGATTGGAGACTTTGATCTTACCCATCATAAAAGCCATCATAGCATTCTCTTCGCCTGATACTATTTTCATTAATGTCTCTCCTTTTACTTTTACGACACATTCAGGCGTGCCAACCAAACCATCCAATACGGTTAGCTTGCCGTCCGCTACCTGTACGGTTTTTTGTCCTTTGTCATCGCCTTCAATATCGAAGTGAAAAACGGTGTCATGCCCAGCAATAGCATCTGTATTAACTTTTGAGGGAAGTGATTGTATGAAATCTAAAGCATTCATTTTAATTAGTTATTTTATTGAGTTAAATTTTTTAAAATATTGATTATCAAATAGTTAGACATTTACTCCTATTGAACTCCCCTTTGGGGGTTAAGGGTCTAAATCTTAGAATCCAACCAACCCAAAGTGTAATTAAACACCTCCATTTTATTGGGTTCGTTGTGAACTTCATGGTACATACCTTCCCATTTTTTATATTTCACATCGCCTTTTACGCGCTTAAAAAAGGCTTCACTGGCAGCTTGTGAAGTCAATTTATCGACAGTGCCGTGCATAATGAGCAAAGGTAGAGGCACATCGCCACTGTATTCATCAAGCCAAGCCGCTGCTTCTGTCATAGCCATACCTGCGCTGGCTGTTATGGAACTATGAACCAAAGGGTCGTTGACATAAGCCTCAACTACTGAGGGGTCGCTCGAAATACTTGATGCTACTAAGCCACTTCCCTGTGTCATTGTCGGGTAAATAGAGCGCATAATTTTGCCCAAAGTAATCATAATCGCCTTGGGTTCAAATGCCAATTTTATCCACGGTCCTGTTACGATAGCTCCAGCCAGTACCGTTTGGCGTTTGAGTATAAAGTTCAAAACTAAATTACCGCCCATCGAATGACCATATAAAAACACCGGTATATTTTTATATCGCGATTTAGCATCATCTATAAATCCTTGAATGTCATCCATATATGCTTCATACTGAGGGGTATGCCCACGCTTACCGTCGCTCTTGCCATGTCCGCGAGAATCCATGCCAACAACAGCAAATCCATTTTTATTGTAAAAATCAGCTACGTGATGGTAGCGATTGATGTGTTCCCCGAAGCCATGAATCAAAGCGATGACTGCTTTTGGATTGGGTATGCCCCAATCGGCTGTATAAAGTTGTAAACCGTCTTTAGAAGTTATAAATTGTTCAGTCATATATATTTAGATTGGTAAAATTTGTAGATTTGCAAAATGAATCGTCGGCTCAATATTACAGAAGTTTTTCTTATTCAAGCTATTGTTTACACCCTTTTATGGCTGTGGAATGATTATGTGGCAACCATTTTAAGCCTTATTTTTGCCGCTATTGCTTTTTTTATACTCGTCATTTCTCTCATTGCGGAGTGGATTGACCGCTCGAAAGTGCCGCGTTTGTATTTTTACTTCATGGTTATTTCTATTCTCACACCAATTATTATCAGCTCTTTTTTCATGTATTTGAAAAAAGGGGCGTTGGATTGGTATATTCTTTAGATGTTAGATTTTTAGACAATAGACATTAGACGTTAGACGTTATTATTTAACATCTAACATCTAATGTCTATTGTCTATTGTCTATTGTCTATTGTCTAAAAGTCTATTGTCTAATATTTAATCCCCAATTTCTTATAAATAAAAGACAGCAACCAAGCGGGTCCTACCATCAAAAACTGTAAATCTTCAAGGAAAGAAGGCTTTTTCCCTTCGATTTTATGCCCAATGAACTGACCTATCCAAGCCACCACAAATATCGCCAAAGCAACATAAGCCAAAGTGTCGGCTTCCTTTCCAACATTATTATAAATAGCATTGACCCCTAAAATCATCGCACCACACACGAGCATCATACCTAAGGTCATCACCACCGACAACCGTAAATAATACACCAATGCAATAGCATACACCACGAAAGCCCAATTGGTAAAAAGCCTCCTTTCAACAGGGAAAGGAATAGCATACAAAATAGCGAAAAAGCTAAAAACAATGCTCGGTACACAAATCCAGTGAATCAGTTTATTCGTCGCGTTTTTATGGCTTTCACCATATTTATCAAGTAGCCAATCCATCGTTACCATGATTATCGAAATTTAATTTGTTGAATAATTGAGTTGTCGCAACGAAATTAGGAATTTATTTTAAATTATAATAATGATTTAACCATTTTATAATGCGGAATATTAACTTCTACAAATTCCTCTCCTACCTTTTGATAATTGAGTTTTTCATAAAATACAATCGCTGTGTCGCGAGCATTCAATTCAATTGTTTCAAAACCTTGTGCACGAGCAAACGATTCACTTGCCTGCACGAGCAGCGTACCGATGCCTTTGCTTTGACTCTCGATACCTACCGCCACTTGTCTCATTTTCAACACTTTATCGGTCTTCGGTGTCAGCACCAAGCACCCCCTCAGTATCCACGCCTCAGAATAAGCGGCTAAATGGAAATCCGCATATTCGGCTGCCAATTGCTCCTCCGTAAAGTCTAATCCTAAAGGTTCACGCAGGATTTTGTAGCGGAGGGCAACGGTTTCATCGTATTCAGGTGTAGCAAATTCTACTTGTATGATATTCATTA
>JAYTON010000400.1:0-13239 GCA_043747725.1 Saprospiraceae bacterium | reverse complement strand
GCATCCGTTAAGCGGTTTTTACCATCAGGAGCTTTCATTTTCAACTGTAACCAAATCGGTTGCAGTTGATTTTCCTCAGATATTTTATTTTTAATTTTTGTCCAATATTGTCTTGGATTATCGGTATCCGCCAAGACTTCAATAACATCAATGACAGCAAAATACCATTGCTCATCATGCCATACTTTACGAATTTCTTTACCTTCAAAGGGGATAAGGTTTGAGTTTTCCATTTTAATTCTTTTAAAAAAGTTTAACAAATTTATTTATTTGCAAAAATATGTTTTATTTTTTAATTAAAAATGGCATTTATTACATATTTTTAAAACAAATAAATTCAAAAACAATAAAAAAACGAATCATTCTATATATTTTTTCAAAATAGTCTCATACTCTCCTACTGCCATAAATGACCAGCCTTTTCCCTTAAATTGAGCTACTTCTTCATGCGTAGGGAAGGTAAAATATTGAGCATTATCGGAGGCTTGAACATATGTTTCAATTTTATCCTCCCTCAGTATTTTCTCAAAAGTGGAGACTACTAAATTCAAACTGGCAGGGTAAAGATTCATAATATGCCAAAACAAAGACTTGCTCTTATCCACTTCTAATTTTGAAAAACCGATAATTCCGCCTGTATCAATCGTCGCATCATCTATATAATGGAGGGTGCAACCAATTTCTGAATCGCCATTCATCAAGGCTCTGAACGTGGCTAAAACGCCGCGATACTGAGGGAGTCTGCCTGAATGCAAATTAATAACGCCCTGCTTTGGAATTTTCACAAAATCATTACCGAATATTTTACCATAACGCACGGACAGTATCAAATCAGGCTCTAACGACCGTATTAAATCAAGCGTTTCAGCAGATTTTACTTCATTTAAAGATTGAATAGGGATATTATATTTTTTGGATAGTTCATTAAAAGTCAAATATTGACCATTAAATGCTCTGCTTTGATTGTCCAATTGAGGAAAAAGAATGTCATTTAAAAGCGTCTGTTCAAAAAACTTCAACTCCTTCAATTCGTTAGGCAAATTGGTGTTTTTACCCCCTACTTTATCAGAAACAAAAATATGAACAACGTGTTCTGAGATGTGAGGCAACAGGAGGTTGAGGTTAATATTGCTGGCTAAATCACGGTTGGTAAAAATGATTAAACGCATGGAATGATGTTTAGAATGATAGGTACTACCCCTGAGTATTTTCAGGCAATTTTCAACTGGTTACAAAATGTAACCAGTTGAGATTTTATATTTTTGAGCACTTTCCAATAATTACGAGCATCTTGACTTTATGCTAATTTTTTTAAAACAACATCTTATAACAAGCTGCACCACAAATGCCACCTAAAATAGGACCCACCACAGGAATCCAAGCATAAGCCCAATCTGAACCACCTTTGCCTGAAATCGGTAAAAGAGCATGAGCAATGCGCGGACCTAAATCCCGTGCCGGATTGATGGCATAGCCCGTCGTGCCACCTAACGAAAGACCGATAGATAAGACCAATGCGCCCACTGCCATCGGATTCAAACCTTCTGAAAACTTATTGACACCCAATGCCGAAAGACCAAAAAGCAAGACGAATGTGCCTATAAATTCACCAATAACGTTACTAAAAACATTACGTTCGGCAGGTTCGGTGCAAAAAGCGGCGCGTTTCGTAGCAGCATCTTCCGTTATCGCCCAATGCGGTAGATAATGCACATATACGAGGCATGAGCCTATAAATGCACCAATCATTTGCGCAGTAATATACGCCGGAACTTTCTCCCACGGGAAGCTGCCCGTTGCTGCCAGTCCCAAAGTGACAGCAGGATTCAGATGCGCCCCGCTGACACTGCCGACTGCATAAACGCCGAATGTGACCGCCAAAGCCCAGCCGAAAGTGATGACTATCCAGCCACTGCCTTCTGCTTTTGAATTTTTTAAAACAACACCAGCAACGACACCGTTGCCCAATAAAATTAGTAGAGCGGTGCCTACCATTTCTGCTAAAAATGTATTCATGATCTGTTGTGCGAAAAGTCTGATTCGCTTGTTGATTTAGTTATTTAAAATTGGTTAATCACTTTGCAAAACTGTAACATGCAACGCTATTTTGCTTTTTTAAGGCTTGAATTTAATAATAATTTCTCATTTTGAAATAAATAATCATATTTAGAAAAAGAAAGACCGTAAAGGGTTTGAATCCTTTACGGTCTATGAGGCATTATATGTCTAATGATTTGATTTAACTTAAACGGTAAAAGCTATTTTTTCTCCCATTCTTTAACTGTTTCCGAGAGTTTCACATATTGACCATTTCGTTGTGTAAAGCTTTTAAATATAATTTTATATGTACCATTTGGCAATTCATTGATGGTTTCAATTCTATTTTGAAAAGTACCATCTTCCATTTCGCCCAATATGACCCCCCTCAGTATTTGACCCTTCTCGTTGGCTATTTCTACTCTGATTTCTCTTTTATCTTTCAATTCAAAAACAAGGATTAACTCATTCTCATCATTGGGTTTTATGGTAAAATCCAAAGGTAATTCTGCTAATTTACCTTCGTTTTCATTAGAAACAGTACTTGTTTTCATGGAATCAATGCCATTTTTAATAATATCAAGTTTGGGTGTTTCTATTTTAACAGCCTCTTCCTGCGTGGTCATATCGGCTTTTAGAGTCTCCGTTTCAGCATTTTGAGGGACTATTATTTTCACTTCTATTGACTGAACTATTGGATTCGCCGAGCTAACTTTAGCAGTTGTTTTCACTGAATCAATAGCGTTTTGAGAAATATTTATCACCTTAGATGTATCAATTGTAGGACTAACAGGCATAACGCCGTTTACTGAATCTGGGCGAATAGTATTTTGAGGTGAAGCTCTTTCAGCGTTCAGCCTTTCAATTTTTGCATTATCATCATGTTGCTGAAAAACTGGTTTTTGATGGGCAGCAATGGCTTTTCTGTTCGGTTCTTTAAACGGAACGGGGTTTTTAAATGCTTCAATAAGGGCATCTAAAAGCGGGGTTTTGAATGTTTTGACTTCATTTTCAACGGTTTCAACACAATCACCCGTCATTTCCCAAATAATGACCCCCCTCAGTTTTTTAGCCGTAACATAATGCGCTTTGTTGGCAATGGATCGGGCATCATCGTAGCTGACGAAGGTTTTCAAATCATCTTTTCCTGTTAAATAAGGCACTTGTGCATATTCATCCCAATGCTCCGTGAAAAGGTGTTTATTTTTTAGAATATTATAATAAAGCGGCGAGCCTTCATCGGTATGAAAAGTAATGGTATCAACTTTCCCTGTTAAAGCGGTTAAAACCTCAGGCGTTTCCTTTGTTTTCAGAGAACGCCCATAAAATGCTGCGCCAATATTGATTTTTGAAGGTGAAACGCCATAAATAGTCGTCAACGCCTTCACTGCCCCGTCAATATTAGCTCCTGAATCGTCGTTAGCTGTTGCAAAAAGCGGTGAATTATGCCCAGCTTGACTATCCCACGAGCCGTAAAAATCGTAGGTCATAAGGTTAATGGCATCGAGCAAAAGGCTTACTTTTCCCCATTCGATGTGCGCCATATGTTTTTTGGAAGCACTGAACGCACCCGTCAGCAAATATTTTTTGGGCGTTCGAGTACTCAACATATTAAGGCTATCGCGGATACCCCTCAGTAAAAACGTGAAATTTTGCTTATCCACCGGCTTTCCGTCACGGTCAGCTACGCCTGGATATTCCCAATCAATATCAATACCGTCTAGGTGATACTTTTCGACCAAACGGCGGCATTCGCTGGCAAATCTTTTGCGCTTACGGGGGTCGGCTGCTATCTTTGAAAATAAAGATGATTCCGTCCAGCCACCTATCGAAATAAGCACTTTTACGCCTGCTTGGTGCGCCAAATCCACAAGCGACGTGTTCGGATAATGGGTATTTGGCTCCGTTTGATAATTAATTTTGCCTTGCAATAAATTTTCATCCGCCCAAGCATCTAAGCCCGAAATGGTGCCATCGAAATTAGGCTTAAAAAAAGAGTAATTAATGATGGAATATTTTGAATACGGAATGGTTTGCGGATTGACAAGCCCACCTCTATCATACCATTGCCACGCAGGATAATAGCCTATTATTTCTTTTGGTAACTGCGCTTTCGTATCGGTTATCATGAAGAAAAAGGCAAATATTACTGTAAGCAAAGCGTGATAGAAGGGAGTAGATTTTATGAATCGAAACATTTGAATTCTTTAAATTGAAGTAGTTTTCTCAAATAATTTTGCAAAAATAGGTAGATTTTAAAGCAAAAACAATACTGTAAAACCTTTACAAAACAGATGCTAATTTAATATTTCTTTATTATTTAAATTTGAATACAGCTAAATCTTTAATAAGCCACATAAATAATGACCATTAAATATTTATACAGAAATATCTTTAAAAATAAATAAAAATGTAAGACAAGTCCCAATAGTTTACCTTCTAATAAAACCGTTATTCATCTAAAAAAGCATTCAATTCAACAAAAAACGGATTCATTTGAGTAAAATTGCAAAGTATCGAACCTAATTTTATTAAAAAAATTTCCAAAATGAATCAAATAAAATCTGCTTTAGTCATGGCTTTTATTAGCCTTTCCTTTTCTATTATGGCGCAAGATGTTTTGACATATCAAACACCCCCGAAACCCTTAGCGGATTTGGTGAATGCGCCCGTCACCCCCAATGTGAGCGTTGATTCCAAAGGTAAATGGATGCTCATTATGGAGCGGTCGGATTTGCCCACTATCGCTGAACTATCGCAGCCTGAGTTGCGCCTTGCGGGTCTGCGTATGAATCCCGCCACCAATGGGGCAAGTCGTCAACAGTATATCAATAACTTCAAATTGCGCAAATTGGGCGACAAAACAGATATTGCTGTTAAAAATTTACCCAATAGCACGACCCCTCAGTATGGCAGCATATCATGGTCACCAGATGAAACTAAAATTGCATTTACTCAAACTTCTGACAATAAAATAGAGGCATATATCATTGATGTCGCTACAGCTACGGCTTCAAAATTGACGGATTTAGCACTGAATGCCATAACAGGTTCACCTATTTCATGGCTATCCGACAGCAAATCACTTCTCATAAAAGCCATTCCGAGCAGTCGCGGCAATGCACCCGTCATTTCTCGCACACCGGTGGGACCGACTATTCAAGAGAATTTAGGGAAAAAAGCGGAAGCCCCGACCTTTCAAGATTTATTAAAAAATCCAAGTGATGAAAAGCAATTTGAATATTACACTACTTCGCAAATAATAAAAGTCAGTTTGACTGGTGAGACAAAAAACATCGGTTCGTCGGGCATTATTCTTTCAGTTCGCCCTTCGCCGGATGGCAAATATGTGATGATACAGACCTTGCACCGCCCGTTTTCTTACCTCGTAACGCTCAATAATTTCCCTCGAAAAGTAGATATTTATGATAGCAGCGGCGGTTTTGTTAAAACAATGGTTGACAATCCGTTGAATGAAAACTCTGCTCGCGAGCGGGATGCCACTTCGCCTTACCCACGTGCGTACGATTGGCGCGACGATGTAGCCGCAACCATGGTTTGGGTAGAAGCGCAAGACGGTGGTAATCCTAAAACTAAAATAGCCTTTAGAGACAATGTTTTGACGCTGGATGCCCCATTTTCAGGCTCGCCGAAGGTATTTTATAGCTCAAAATTGCGTTTTTCAAGTATTACTTGGGGTACTGATAAAATGGCTTTGGTCAACGAACGGTGGTGGCAAAACCCTAAAGAAGTGACTCAAGTCGTGAATCCAAGCAATCCTACTGAGGGGTATGTCTTATTTGACCGCTCGTCAGAAGACCGTTATGGCGACCCGGGCGATCCTGAATTGACCAAAAATCAATATGGTCGGTATGTGTTGGACATCAATAAAAACAACGAAATTTTGATGACTGGCACAGGTGCTTCAGCCGAAGGAGACCGCCCATTCGTGGATGTGTTGAACCTCAAAACTAAGGAATCTAAGCGACTTTGGCGTTCAGAAGCTCCTTATTTTGAACGACCTATCAGCGTCATTAATGCTGAAAAAGGTCTAATTTTGACGACACGTGAAGCGCAAGAGGAAAATCCTAACTATTTCATCAGAAATATATACGCTAAAAAAGGTGAAAATCCTTTGACGCAAATTACCTCGTTTCCTCACCCCTACCCTCAGTTGAAAGGCGTGCAAAAGCAATTGTTGCGCTACAAACGCACAGATGGTGTTGATCTCAATGCCACGCTTTATTTACCAGCAGGTTATAAAAAAGAAGACGGACCGCTACCAACCTTTTTATGGGCATACCCAACTGAGTATAAGAGTAAGGATGCTGCAAGTCAAGTAACTGGCTCTCCCTATACATTCAATCGCATCAGTTATTGGGGTGCGGCGGCTTTCGTGACAATGGGATATGCCATTTTGGACAATGCATCAATTCCAATCGTCGGCGAAGGCGATAAAGAGCCGAATGATACCTATGTCGAGCAACTGGTGGGCGGTGCTAAAGCGGCTATTGACGAAGGTGTCAGATTGGGCGTTGTAGATGCCTCGCGGGTGGGCGTAGGTGGTCACTCCTACGGCGCATTTATGACAGCTAACTTATTGACACACAGCAACTTATTCAAAGCTGGCATTGCCCGAAGCGGTGCATATAACCGCACCTTAACGCCTTATGGATTCCAAGCCGAAGAGCGCACTTATTGGCAAGCCCCCTCAGTATATAACATCATGTCACCGTTTATGAATGCCGATAAAATGAAAACGCCTTTGCTGTTGACGCATGGCGAAGCGGATAATAATACAGGCACATTCCCTTTGCAAAGTGAGCGGTATTATAATGCACTTAAAGGTATGGGCGCAACGGTGCGGTTTGTCTTATTGCCTTACGAAAGTCATGGTTATACGGCGAAGGAATCGTTGTTGCACATGCTGTATGAGATGGATGGATGGTTGGATAAATATGTGAAAAAGGGTAAGAAATTGCCTTAAAATGTTAAGATATTTTTAAAACACAATAGGCACATTATGACACATAGAAAAAACTATGTGTCATAATGTGCCTATTGTGTTTATGAATTGAAGTATTCGATACCTCATTTATAACAATAAAGAAAATTATTTAAAGACCTCTATCAGATAAGAATTTTGTAACATTAAAAACAATACCGTCTAAAATCTCAATATCTCTATTCCAATTAATAGTCAACCAATCATTTTGAGGTGTTGCAACGACCACTTTTTCAGAAATAGTGAGAACCCATATGACTTTTTCAACGCCAAAATCAAGTAATTTTTGAGTTTTTTTATGTAAATATTCTAACTCATTGATATTTTCAGTATCAATATCCAAATCAACTTCTATGACTATTTTGGGCGCAAATCCTGCATATTTTTTCGTAATTTGCTCAGCAGTAAGACGTTTTACAATGCTTATATCTGTTGAGACATTGTCACCTTTTTCAAGATGCACACCTAACTCATTTATCAAAACATCATATTGTGCTTCATTAAGATGCTTATGAAGCAATCGAACAATATAATCACATAACAGCGATTGCCAACTACTCGTTCCCATAATTTCTTCGGTGGTTTTTAGTTTTCTCAAGACGTCTTTATAGCCACGCCG
This sequence comes from Saprospiraceae bacterium, assembly GCA_043747725.1. Taxonomy (GTDB): domain Bacteria; phylum Bacteroidota; class Bacteroidia; order Chitinophagales; family Saprospiraceae; genus JAAFJT01. The sequence goes on along the minus strand of JAYTON010000400.1, from coordinate 5,578 downwards.
ATAAAGAGGCTGACCATCCAATACTTCCCAAACTAAGTATTGAGGCACTTTTCGAACACGGCTTTTAGTTATATCTTTCTTATTTTCTTTTACTGCAAGCATCTTTTAATTTTTTTCAAAATTACAGCCTTTTTGTCAATATAAAAAGAGGGATTGCCCCAAATAAAATTCTGTATTAACGGCGTCACTGCGAGTGACGCCGTTAATTGTACTCGTTAGTTTACAATTCCCTAATCCAAATATTGCGGTAGCTCACTTCATTGCTGTGGTCTTGCAATTCAATAGGTCCTTTGCCGTGCGCTATCCATTTGGGTGAGCCGATATATTCTGTTGTACCTTGTATTTCAAAGTGATTCTGAACGACTATACCATTGTGAAGAATCGTTACATATGCCGGTTTTTCAACTGAACCATTTTTACGAAATCTGGGTGCTGTGTAAATAATATCGTAAGTATTCCATTCGCCTTCTTTACGGCAGGCATTCACCATTGGCGGCGTTTGCTTGTAAATGCTCCCCGCTTGACCATTGACATACGTTTCGCTTTCGCGGCTGTTCAACACTTGAACTTCATAGCGTCCTTGAAGAAAAACACCGCTATTGCCTCTGCCCTGCCCTTGACGTGTAGCCGGTTCAATCGGCGATTTCCACTCAATATGCAATTGAAAATCGTTAAATTCCTGCTTAGTTCTGATAGCCTTACTTCTCGGAACAACCGTCATAGAGCCATCGCCATTGATTTTCCAACCTACAGGACTCCCATGCACAGCACTGTCTGCACGTTCCCATTTATCAAAATTCTTACCATCAAAAAGCACAATTGCATCGGATGGGGCATTGCCTACCACAGTTGCAGCATCCACTTTTCTAACTTTAGGCTCATAATATTCTGTTTGCTCAGGTTTTACTAATGCTGGGAACTCCTGAGCGAATAATGCAAATGTGCAAATGCTAAGCAACAGCGTAAAAGTTAATTTAATTATTTTCATAACTACTTGATTTTTAATTATTTATATAAAAAAGGTGAAAATACTAAGGGGTCTGTATTTGGGATTTGGGTGCGTCCGAAATCCCAAATCCCAAATATACTGAGGGGGTGTCATTTGACAATCAACTTCATCAAAATATCAGCTACCAATTGATTACCCGCTTCATTGAGATGGACTCTATCAGAGGTCAAAATACCCGATTCTCTATTTGTAAGATTTTTTTCAAGATTGTATTTCAAAAATTCTTTTCTCAAATCAGCTACTTGGCAATCAAATTTAGCCGCCACATTGCGGATGATTTGGGAATAGAAGTTCAAATCACCGTCTTGTTGATTCGAAAAATCTGTTCTTTCGCCTATCGTTGCGGGCGTGACGACAATGACTTTGATGCCCTGCGATTGGAATTTTTTAATCAAAGCGACATAGAATTTTTCAAATTTATCGGCATCCGTGCCTGTGCCAAACGATGATTTATGCCAAACATCGTTCACGCCCACCCATATCACCACTACATCGGGTTTATGGATTAAAACATCGTCTTCCAATCTCAAATATAGGTCATATACTTTGTTGCCGCCGATGCCTGCGCCGATGAGTTGATAATTGTCTTTGATGCCTTGTTTCTCAAGCATCGTTTTCATTTTATCAATATATCCACCTGGATTCACACCTGCTTGCGTGATAGAATCGCCAAAGAAAACGATTTTTAAAGGCGCATTGTAAGGATGAAATGCTGAGAAACCGACGAATGTTAGGAGAGCCAAAAAGTATTTTTTTAAAGACTTCATGATGGTTAGTTTTTCGTATATGATTAAAATATTTATACAAAACTCATTCAATTTCAATTACTTAGCGTAATTTTTAAAAATTATACTTAATAATTGAACTATCCCCTCAGTATAAGAGGCTATTTTTTCACTAACCCTTGACTTTCGAGCCAATTGCCAAGCCTATCTATCCATTTATCGGACGTGGTTTTATTATTCATGCCGAAGCCATGACCGCCTTTGGGATAAAGGTGCATTTCGGCAGGCACTTTATTTTTTATACAGGCTTTATAAAATTCAACACTGTTCCCGACATTGACTGCATCATCATCGCCTGCATGTACGAGGAAAGTCGGCGGTGTTTCAGAGGTGACTTGCTCTTCATTTGAGAAGGCATATATTTTTTCAAAGGATGGATTTTGACCTATTAATTTATCCCGTGAACCCATATGCGTCAGTTCATTTTTGAAGCTGATAACAGGATAAATCAACATCAAAAAGTCAGGACGCACTGAAAAAGTGTCATTGACTGAGGGGTCGGCTTTTGCTTGAAAATGCGTACCCGCTGTAGAAGCTAAATGCCCACCGGCTGAAAAACCCATAATGCCAATGCGATTGGGGTTCAATTTCCACTTAGCCGCATTTTGCCTAACAAGGCGAATCGCTTGTTGAGCATCTTGCAAAGCACCGATAGATTCATCCACCATCGTCCTCGAACTGGGCATCCGATAGCGGAGGACGAATGCTGTCACACCCATTTCATTCAACTTTTTAGCGACTTGCACACCCTCGTGCTCATCAGCCGTTCCCATATAACCGCCACCTGGGCAGACGATAACGGTCGTACCGTTTTTAATTTTTTCAGGTGGGTCAAAACGGGCTATTGTCGGCACCGATATGTCGGTTGTGAATTGCACTTTCCATTGATTAATGGTTGTTTTTTCAAGATTTTCGGAAGGCTTTGAATTGGGAATAGTGCCTTCGTACAATTTGACGTAATTGTTTTGAGCATTCACGGCGGTGAATGTGGTGCTAATGAGTAAAATGGTTAGTAAAAATTTCATAATTTTAAAAAACTAAAGAGGCATTTTAATGTAAATTTCCAACTGACACCGAAGGCTCGATGCCAGTTGGAAAATGAAAATTATATATCACAAATCTTGACGCACTTCTCTAAAGAAGCCAGTTTATCTGTATTGACGGGGATAAACTCTTGTGCTACGTAACCTTTATAACCCAAATCCACAATGGCTTTCATGATAGCGGGATAATACAACTCTTGCGACTCATCAATTTCATGTCTGCCCGGTACGCCGCCTGTGTGATAATGGGCGATGTACTCTTGGTAGGTGCGGATATTGCGGATTACATCGCCTTCCATGATTTGCATGTGATAAATATCGTAGAGCAATTTAAATTTATCTGAACCCACTGATTTTGACAAGGCAGCACCCCATTCGGTATGGTCACATTGATAATCTTTATGGTCAACTCTTGAATTGAGTAGCTCCATACAGATGGTGACATCGTGTTTTTCAGCTGTTTTCATCAATTGTTTCAAGCCAACTGTGCAATTTGCCAAGCCTTGAATATCGCTCAAACCTTCCCGATTGCCTGAAAAGCAGATGATTTTTTTCAAACCCAATTGAGCAGCTTTTGGAATACGGTCTTCATAATATTCAATCAATGCTTTATGGTTTTCAATGCGGTTGAAGCCTTTTGGGATGCCATAGCCTTTCAAGTCTTGATGCACCATAGAGCAAGTCAAGCCATATTTTTGAGCCGTCGGCACTTCGTCGATGGTCAAAAGGTCAAGGGCAACCAAGCCGATTTCCTTACTGCGTTTACACAACTCATCAAGCGGAATGCTCGAATAGCACCAGCGACAAGCGGAATGATTGATTTTGCCTTTGGTGGTGCTATCTAAAACGCTGTTGGTAGCATCCAACCGATTCGCGAGACTTTCAGTAACGAAAGCGGCAGCGGCGGCAGTTGTTGTCATAGTTTTCAATGCGGTACGACGGTTCATTTTTTTTTATTTAAAATAGGTTATTTGAGAATAGATTTAACACTTAAATCATTAATAATCAATGACTTAGATTAAGTTTTAATTTTCACTCAAATCTAATAAAAAATCCACATTGAAGATACTCAAAGTGGATTTTTTTATCAAAATTCATATTATAGGTAATAAGTAATTGATAATGGGTAATAAGCAATAGAGACATCCCTCAGTATTTTCACATTTTGATGTCTGTTACTTATTACCCATTTTTCTCTAAAGGTTTTTCTTCTTCAATTCATTGACTGCATAATCTGCTGCCCGGGCAGTCAGAGCCATATACGTTAAAGATGGATTGACGCAACTTGTCGAAACCATAGCCGAACCATCAGTCACGAACACATTTTTACACTCATGAATTTGATTCCACTCGTTGAGAATGCTTGTTTTAGGGTCACGACCCATGCGAGCAGTGCCCATTTCGTGGATTGCCATGCCCGGGTAGCTGCCAATATCATATTTTCTAACATTTTTCACACCCGCTGCTTCAAGCATTTCAGCTGCATCGTTTGCCATGTCTATCCGCATTTTCTTTTCATTCTCTTTGAATTCAGCATCAAAGAAAACGGTTGGTTGACCCCATTTGTCTTTTTTATCCATATCGAGGCGCATCAAATTATCGTGGTATGGCAAGCATTCACCAAAACCCATGATACCCATGTTCCAAGCACCTGGCTCAGTGGCTTTGTCTTTCAAGTCAGCACCGAAGCCCGCTTCAGCAATCACTCGACTCCATCCGCTGCGGCTTGCTCCGCCTTGATAACCGAAACCTCTGATATAGTCCCGTTTCTCGCCGTTCATATTGCGATAGCGTGGCACATAAACACCATTCGGGCGACGACCATAAAGGTAGCTGTCCTCATAACCTTCAACAGTGCCACTTGCCCCTGTACGGAAATGATGATCCATCAAATTATGCCCTAAAACGCCACTTGAATTGCCTAAACCATTCGGAAACTGAGGGGATATAGAATTCATCAAAAGCCAAGTAGAACCGACCGTAGAACCACAAACAAAAATGATTTTTGCTTGAAATTCATGTCTTTCTCCCGTTTGATTATCAATCACTAAAACGCCTTTTGCCTTGCCTTTCTTTTGATCATAAATAATAGAATTTACATTAGAATAAGGGCGAACTGTCAAGCGTTTAGTTGCCATTGCCGCCGGAAGCGTAGAAGATTGCGTGCTGAAATAACCGCTAAAAGGGCAACCTCGGCTACACATATTGCGGTATTGACACGCACTGCGTCCTTTATGCTCTTGCGTCAAATTGGCTACACGCCCCATGGTCATGTGGCGCCCCGGAAACGCTGCTTCAATGCGTTTTCTGACGTCTTTTTCAACGATATTCATGTCCATCGGCGGCAATGTATTGCCATCTGGATAATGGTCTAAGCCTAATTTTTCACCTGAAATACCCGCATGACCTTCAACATAGCTGTACCATTTTTCAATGTCTTTGTAGCGAATAGGCCAGTCAATAGCAATACCATCTTTCAAATTGGCTTCAAAATCAAGATCAGTCAGGCGGTAAGATTGACGTCCCCACATGATAGATTTACCGCCTACAATATCTGGACGGAACCAGTCGAAACGCTTTTTTTCACCATAAGGCGCGTCTGTATCTTTCATCCAATAGCCGGCATTATGCTCAGAATACGGATAATCGCGTTTTAAAAACGGATGATCTTCAGCTTGTTTGATTGTGATACGACCGCGATGTTCGTACATCCAAGGGTCTTTTTGATATTCAGCGTAACC
>JAYTON010000399.1:0-1816 GCA_043747725.1 Saprospiraceae bacterium | reverse complement strand
AGATTTTTAGTAGAAATGTGTTTTTGCTTTTTGTCTGTTTTTGGCGTATTTTCTTGAATAGAAATGCCTAAACGCTCCAAAAGGGGTAAAAGCATTGTCCAATCTTGCGGATTTTTAATATTAAGAGTGACTTGCATCGCTATTTTTTATTAAATTTAGATTCACTATTGAGTACAAAAATAAGTATTTTTTTTAAAATTATGTTACAAACCAAACTTCTTCGCTTTCAACTCTTGCAAAAAGCGCAACAATTCCATTTCGTCATGAAAAAGGACCTCGCGAGGCTTCGAGCCTTCATTGGGTCCGACGATGCCGAGAGCTTCGAGTTGATCCATAATACGTCCTGCTCTGTTGTAGCCGAGTTTCAGACGGCGTTGAATCATGGACGTTGAGCCGTGTTGATTTTGAACGACCAAACGGGCGGCATCGTCGAGCATATCGTCGAGGTCGTTCATATCTACAGCTCCAACTTTGCCGCCTTCGCCACCTTCCATCGTGTATTCAGGTAAGAAGAACGGTGTGGCATAGCCGGGCTGTTCATGGATAAAATTGACGACACGCTCTACTTCGGGGGTATCTACGAAAGCACATTGAATCCGCACAATATCCGAACCCGATGTCAAAAGCATGTCACCCCTACCGATTAATTGCTCCGCGCCGCTTGTATCCAAAATAGTCCGCGAATCTACTTTTGAAGTCACTTTGAAGGCTAAACGCGCAGGGAAATTCGCCTTGATAACGCCAGTGATGATATTGACTGAGGGGCGTTGGGTAGCAATAATCAAGTGGATACCGACTGCCCGCGCTAATTGCGCCAAACGACCAATCGGCAACTCTATTTCCTTACCAGCAGTCATAATCAAATCGGCAAATTCGTCGATGACTAAGACGATAAACGGCATAAAATCATGTCCTTTTTCAGGATTCAGTTTGCGGGCGACAAATTTTTCGTTGTATTCTTTAATATTCCGCGCTTGCGCTTTTTTCAACAAATCGTAGCGTTTATCCATCTCAATACAAAGTGAATTGAGTGTTTGTACCACTTTTGAGGTGTCAGTAATAATCGGTTCGAGTTGATCGGGCAAGTAGGCAAGAAAGTGGTTTTCAATTTTTGAATAAGGCGACAACTCTACTTTCTTAGGATCAATCAACACTAATTTGAGTTGTGAAGGATGTTTTATATAAAAGTGAACATAAAATAGTGTTGATGCCCACTGATTTACCTTGCCCAGTCGCTCCTGCAATCAATAAATGCGGCATTTTCGCTAAATCTGCTACAAATACCTCATTAGAAATCGTTTTACCCAAAGCAATCGGCAAATCCATATCCGAACGGCGGAATTTTTCACTTGCCAATACTTCACGCAGCGAAACAACTTGCTTACTCTTATTCGGCACCTCAATACCAATCGTACCTCGGCCCGGAATCGGCGCAATAATACGTATCCCTAATGCTGCAAGGCTCAAAGCGATGTCATCTTCCAAATTTTTAATCCTTGAAATACGCACGCCCGGTGCAGGTATAATTTCGTACAACGTGACCGTGGGTCCGATAGTGGCTCTGATTTTAACAATTTCAATTTTATAATTGAGCAGCGTTTCAATGATTTGGTCTTTGTTTGCTTCTAATTCTGCTCTATCTATCTCTACTTTTTGGTCTTCATAGTTATCTAAAAGCGGTAACACGGGATATTCATAACCCGATAAATCCAAAGTAGGGTCATAAGGTGTGGAAATATCGCCGTAAGGTTTTTCTGAAAATAATGCGCCTTGTATGCCAATCGGTGCTTTACGATGTTCTTCTACGCTGCCCGAA
>JAYTON010000398.1:0-5448 GCA_043747725.1 Saprospiraceae bacterium | reverse complement strand
AGGCTTAGCAAGCTGTAAAATTTACATATTCCTTCGATACTGCCCACCCACCTCATACAACGCATGAGTAATCTGACCCAACGAGCAATACTTCACAGTTTCCATCAATTCCTTGAAAATATTGCCATTTTGAATACAAATCTCTTGTAAATGCTTCAATTTTTGCTCGGATACTGAGGGGGTACGTTGCTTCAAATTGTTGAGTGTTTGGATTTGAGCATCCTTTTCATCTGTGGCTGCTCGGATAATCTCTTGCGGAATACTCGTCGGTGAGCCTTCGCTGCTAAGGAAGGTATTGACCCCGATTATGGGCAGCTCGCCCGTATGTTTCAGCATTTCATAATGCATACTTTCCTCTTGTATTTTGCTGCGTTGGTACATCGTTTCCATCGCACCCAAAACGCCACCGCGTTCGTTGATGCGGTCAAATTCTAATAAAACAGCTTCCTCAACCAAATCCGTTAATTCTTCAATAATGAATGCCCCTTGCAAGGGATTTTCATTTTTAGCCAAGCCTAATTCATGGTTGATGATGAGTTGAATCGCCATCGCACGGCGCACCGATTCTTCAGTTGGCGTCGTGATAGCCTCATCGTAAGCGTTAGTATGCAAGGAGTTACAGTTGTCATAAATAGCATATAAAGCCTGTAAAGTTGTGCGAATGTCATTGAAAGCAATTTCCTGCGCGTGCAGTGAGCGACCCGAGGTTTGAATATGGTATTTGAGTTGCTGACTGCGTTCGTTTGCACCGTATTTATGCTTCATGGCTTTCGCCCAAATCCGCCTTGCCACGCGCCCAATGACAGCATATTCAGGGTCAACGCCATTGGAAAAAAAGAAAGACAAATTGGGCGCAAAATCATCAATGTTCATACCGCGAGACACATAATATTCCACAAAAGTGAACCCATTGGAGAGCGTGAAAGCCAATTGCGAAATCGGATTCGCTCCCGCCTCCGCTATGTGATAACCCGAAATGGAAACTGAATAAAAATTGCGGATGTTGTGTTGAATAAAATATTCCTGCACGTCGCCCATGAGTTTTAAGGAAAATTCGGTGCTGAAAATACAGGTATTTTGTGCTTGGTCTTCTTTTAAAATATCCGCTTGAACCGTGCCGCGAACCGCCGCTAATGCTTTGATTTTCAAGGCATTATAAACATCAGGTTCTAGTATTTGGTCGCCTGATAAACCTAAAAGTATTAAGCCCAAACCGTTGTTACCATCGGGAATTTCGCCGTTATACTGAGGGGGTGTTTTTAATGATGAATGATGAGTGATGAATGATGAATGGCTGCCGTAGAGTTCGTTTCGCTTGGCTTCTACTAAATGCTGAAGATTATTTTCAATGATATATTTCTCACATTCTTGGTCGATGGCGGCGTTCATAAAAAAGGCGGTAATGGTAGCCGCTGGACCGTTGATGGTCATCGAGACGGAGGTCTTTGGGTTGGTCAAATCAAAGCCCGAATAGAGCTTTTTAGCATCGTCTAAACAACAAACTGAGACGCCTGAATTACCGACTTTTCCATAAATATCAGGGCGATAATCGGGGTCTTCGCCATATAAAGTCACTGAATCGAAAGCCGTTGAAAGCCTTTTAGCGGGTAAACCCTTTGATACGTAATGAAAACGACGGTTCGTCCGCTCCGGATTGCCTTCACCTGCAAACATGCGTGTAGGGTCTTCGCCTTCACGCTTGAAAGGAAAAACTCCTGCCGCGTAAGGGAATTCTCCGGGCACATTCTCACTTAAAACCCATTTCAATATTTCACCCCAATCTTTAAATTTTGGTAAAATAACTCTTGGAATTTTATTACCCGAAAGCGTCTTGTGATATGCAGCTACCTTGACATCTTTTCCTCTGACTTTGTAAATAAATTCGTCTTGTTCGTAAGCGGATTTCTTAGCTTCCCACGTGTCCAATATTTTTTTACATTGTCCATCAAGACTTAATTCTATTTCTGCATATATTTTTTTTAACCCCTCAGTAATTTCTGTTTTGTTGATAAAGTTTTGATTATCAACACTTTGCAAAGTATTTTTTATTGAAAATAATTCCGTTGCAATGGCGAATTGCTTTTCAACCCATTTGTCATACGTCCGACAGGTTTCAGATATTTCACTTAAATAACGGGTGCGGTTGGGTGGGATAATATATTGCTTTTCTGCTGAACTTGCAGCAAGTTTCAAACTTGATGCAAGTTGTGGCTTATTAAATTCTATCCCCGTTTTTTCAACCACTACTTGCATTAATTTTTCATACAATTGATTCATCCCTGCATCATTAAATTGCGAAGCAATCGTACCGACAACAGGCATTTCATCAGTCGGACTATCCCAAAGATTGTGGTTGCGTTGGTATTGCTTTTTGACATCTCTCAGTGCATCAAGACCGCCGCGTTTATCAAATTTATTAATGGCAATCAAGTCCGCGAAGTCGAGCATATCTATTTTTTCCAATTGCGTAGCCGCGCCATATTCAGGCGTCATCACATAAAGCGACACATCGGAATGATCCACAATTTCGGTATCCGATTGTCCAATACCCGATGTTTCAAGGATAATCAAATCAAAATGTGCCCCCCTCAGTATATCTACTGCTGATTGCACATGTTGAGAAAGTGCCAGATTGGATTGTCGAGTAGCCAGTGAGCGCATATAAACGCGCTCATTGTTCACCGCATTCATGCGAATACGGTCGCCGAGCAATGCCCCGCCCGTCTTGCGTTTTGAAGGGTCAACGGAGACAATAGCAATGTATTTATCATCAAAATCCTTTAAAAAACGCCGCACCAATTCATCTACAAGGCTTGATTTACCCGCGCCGCCTGTGCCTGTGATGCCTATGATGGGTGATGGGTGATGATGGGTAATGGGTAATGAGTGATTAGTGATGGGTGATTTTTTGACAGCCTTTAATTCTGTCAGCCACATTTTATTTTCTTCGGGATAATTTTCAACGGCTGAAATCAAGCAAGCAATAGCCCCATGATTGGTTTTATCCAATTTTTTAACCTCCCCATTTATATTTTGACCGAGAGGAAAATCACAATTCTTTAATACATCGTTGATCATGCCTTGCAAACCCATGTGTCTGCCGTCGTCGGGCGAGTAGAGGCGGGCGATGCCGTAGGCTTGTAATTCTTCAATTTCTGATGGTAGAATAGTGCCGCCGCCGCCGCCAAAAATCTTGATATGACCTGCACCGCGCTCTTTCAAAAGGTCGTACATATATTTGAAAAACTCGATATGACCGCCTTGATAACTTGTGATGGCGATGCCTTGCACATCTTCTTGAATAGCTGTATTGACGATTTCTTGCACCGAGCGATTGTGCCCCAAGTGGATAATTTCTGCGCCCGTGGCTTGCATAATGCGGCGCATAATATTGATGGCAGCATCATGACCATCGAAAAGAGAAGCGGAAGTAACGATGCGGATTTTATTTTTAATCGGATAAGGCTTGACCTCTTGCATCTTGAAATAAATTAAATCTTATTTGGGTTTTGAAAGTGTTGCTGCACTCATTTTTATAATCTTTTTTACAAATATCGTAAAAATGGCTTTTATATGTCATTGAGAATCAGCTATTTACCATCTAAAGCTATATCCAAAACTTCTTTCATCCTGTCCACATAGCGGAAAGTGATGCCATCAATATAGGAGGCATTGATTTCTTCAACATCTTTTTTATTCTCCCGACAAAGGATGATTTCTTTACATCCAGCACGTTTAGCAGCCAATATTTTTTCTTTGATGCCACCGACAGGCAATACTTTTCCGCGCAAGGTAATTTCACCTGTCATGGCTAAGTATGGCTTAATCGGTTTCTTTTTGAAAGCTGATGCCAATGCCGACATCATGGTTATGCCTGCCGAAGGTCCGTCTTTCGGAATGGCGCCTTCGGGTACATGTACATGTATGTCATTTTCGTCAAATACTGAGGGGGGGATGCTCAACTCTTCTGCATTGGATTTGAGGAAAGTCAAAGCAGTAGTAGCTGATTCTTTCATGACCGCACCGAGATTACCCGTCAGTGTTAAGCCGCCTTTACCTCTTGACAAAGAGCTTTCGATGAAGAGAATATCACCGCCAACTGAAGTCCAAGCCAAGCCAATAGCGACGCCCGGGATTTGCTCTTTTTCATAAAAATCATTGCTAAAACGAGCAGAACCTAACATTTTTTTCAAATCCTCCTCTTTAACTGTCGGAGAATATTTTTCACTCATCGCTACCTTTTTTGCAATGTGTCGCATCACCCCTGCCAAACGGCGGTCGAGCGAACGAACGCCTGACTCGCGCGTATATTTTTCAATAATAGCAGAGATGATTGGTTCAGATAACTTCACATCTTTTGCCTTCAAACCGTGCTCTTTACGCTGTTCAGGGATAAGGTGCTGCTTGGCAATTTCAATTTTTTCTTCAACTGAATAACCACTTAAACGAATAATTTCCATCCTATCGAGCAAGGCGGGTTGAATGCTTTCAAGTGAATTAGCCGTAGCGATAAAGAGTACTTTGCTCAAATCGTACTCTAATTCAAGATAATTATCATAAAAAGTAGAGTTTTGCTCAGGGTCAAGCACTTCGAGTAAAGCCGATGAAGGGTCACCCCTAAAACTGGCACCTACTTTATCTATTTCATCTAAAATAAAAACAGGATTGGCAGAACCTACTTTTTTCATGCTCTGAACGATACGACCTGGCATGGCACCAATATAGGTCTTCCGATGCCCTCTGATTTCAGCTTCATCGTGTAAACCGCCCAATGACATCCGAATAAATTTTCTATCCAAAGCGTTGGCTACTGACTTACCCAAAGATGTTTTGCCCACGCCTGGAGGACCGACGAGCAACAAAATAGGGGCTTTCATATCGCCTTTCAATTTCAAAACCGCTAAATGTTCGAGTATCCGTTCTTTGATATCATCTAAGCCATAATGGTCGGAATCAAGCACTTTTTTAACTTTTTTCAAGTCAAAATTGTCCACAGTATAGTCTTCCCAAGGCAAATCAAGGAGGGTTTCAAGATAATTTAACAAAATTGAAAACTCTGCCATTTGAGGCGACATCCTTTTCAATTTAGCTACCTCTTTATCAAATTGAGTGCTCACAGTTTTGGGCCATTTCTTAGATTTTGCACGGTCTGCCAAGCGACCCACTTCTTCCTCTTGTGGGTTGCCACCGAGTTCTTCTTGAATAGTGCGAAGCTGTTGATTGAGGAAATAATCGCGCTGCTGTTTGTCCATTTCAGACCGTACTTTCTGTTCGATTTCTCCTTTGAGTTGAAGCAATTGCAACTCGCCATCCATGTGTTGGAGAATAGATTCAGCTTTTTCGCTGAGATTGTCCAATTCAAGGATATGCTGTTTGGCAGGCAACTTCATATTCATATTGGAAGCGATGAAGTTGAGGAGAAAAACATCGTTTGAAATGTTTTTCAAC
>JAYTON010000397.1:0-3795 GCA_043747725.1 Saprospiraceae bacterium | reverse complement strand
TGCCACTAAGAATGCTGCCCAAATCCAGCAATTGCAAAAAGAATACAGTGATCTGCAAGCCTACGCCAAAAATATAGAAGAGCAAGCGCAAGATCTTGCCCGCCGTTTTGTTATTATCAACTTAGACGATGAAAGTGCCGCCTATCGCCATGCTTTTCAGCTTTTTACTGAGGGGGCGATTGAAAAAGCCATTCAGGTTTTGGATAGTTTGAATTTGTCGAAACGGCTGGCTGATAATACTCAAATCGTTGAAAAAAGTGATAAAATTATTGCGGAAACACAAACGAAAAAGCAAAAAGCCATTGACCAAATCCACGAAGATATTAGCAGCAGTATGTTGAAAGCACGGCTTCACCGAGCTGGTTTTCAATTCAAGGAAGCGGCGACGAGTTATGCTTTAGCCATTCAATATGATAGCCTCAATTTGGAATACCTGAACGAATACACTGAGTTTTTAACAGATTATGGCGAATATCATCGGGCTTCGGCAATCAATCAACAGGCTTTGAATATTGCACGGGCGGCGATTCAGCGCGGCGATTCTATACGCATTCGTCGAGATATGGCTTATGCACTGCATTATCGAGCCAATATCCTACGCAATACGACCGATGATGTGGACGAGATACGCACGAGTTGCAAAGAGTCCATTCGATTATTCACTTATTTGGTTTCGGAAGATACAACATATCTATTGCGTTTGGTGCGGGTATATGCTGATTTAGGTCAAAGCTATCACAATACCGATGAAGAAGCATCTGCAAAAGTTTATTATCTCAAAGCGTTAAAAGTGCTGCCTTCTCAAGTATCTACTCGCTTTGAAAACAGTTTTCTTTTAAATAAATCATTTGTATTATCAGGTTTAGGGGTCGTTTATCGCGAGTTGCGTGTTTTTGATAGTGCCACACTGTTGTGTCAACAAGCGATTGATGTTCGGCGCATTTTGTTTGAAAAAGATAGTATGGCTTACGCGCTTTATCTCAGCTTAGCTATTAATAATTTAGCCACCGTTTATGAAGACAAAGGCGATAATCAAAAAGCCATTGAAACACTGAATGAAGCCCTACTTTATATCCGCTTGGTTGCCCCCATGAAACCCAAAGAAAGCGACAAAGAATTAGCGCGAGTATTGACAAATTTGTTTAATAACTATTTTGCCTTAAAACAATATGATAAAGCTGAAAAGTGTTTGAATCAAATTGAAGAAATTACTATTAAGCAAAATGATGATAAAAATCTGATAAATCAACTTAATTATGCTATATCTGAAAGCAGAGGAAAATTAATTAGTGATTTTATTAGAAATAAAGATTTTGATAAAGCTTATCAAATAGCAAAAAGAACGAATGAGTTATTCCCAAATGAAGATAATATAGAGGCTTTGTTGGCAACTACCCTTATTTTTCAAAATAAATATGATGAAGCTTTAGTCATTTTCAATAAAGTAGTTGACAAAACAGTTATTTCAGACACATTTGCTTATTTTGAAGAAAAGCAACTTAGCCATAAAGATTTCAGTAAAATTAGAACCTATTTTAAAATCAATTAAAATTTGACAAATCGAATAGGCTCATATAATACTTGATTGATGGAAGGCTGAATAAAATAAAGTCCCGTTGGCAAACTTTTCACATCAAAATACATCTGATTATGTCCAATAACAGCTGTTCTGCGTTCCTTCATTATTTGTTTACCCACACCATCCATGATGGAAAATGTCATTTCTCTTGCTTTCTGATTTTCAAACGAAAGGTAAAGCACCCCCTCAGTAGGATTGGGCTGTACCGTCATCTTACCCAATGTTGGGTCAATTTCAAAAGTTTTACTCACTTTATTAACCGTTACAGTGAAAAAACATGAATCCTTATTGCCTACTAAATCTTTTACCACATAAAATATACGATAAATGCCGATAGGGATACAATCTCCTGATCTGTAGGGATGGGCTGCTTCTAAAGTTGGTATACCACAATTGTCTGTTACCGTTGGGGCATTCCAATTGATAACGAGGCAATTGAGTTTTGTTTCTTGGACAATGTTATTGGGGCAGGTAAGTTTGGGTTTTTCCATATCGTTTAAGCAAGGGTTCTCAGTAACTCTCACTTTGAAAGAACATTGAGCCGTGCGGCGGCTTGTATCTGTTGCCATATATGTGACCAGTGTAGTTCCTAAGCTAAATAGTGATCCGCTTCCGGGAGTTGATGATACAGATATTAAGGCAGTCGGTGTGCAATTGTCTGATACAATCGGTGCTGTCCAAGTCACTTTTGCACCGCCCGATTCATTTTGTTGGACGGTAGTATCAGTGGGACAATTTGTGAATATAGGCGGAGTTACATCATTATCACATGGGGAAACGACCGACAATTTATAAGGTTCTTGTCCAATAGTGCTACTGCTATTGCCGCTATAAACAAAATTGTTATTGAAAAACACATAGCCCGCAGTCATATCAATACCGTTGACTTTGCCGATTTCTGAAAGGCTATTCGAGTTAATGCGATAAAGTGTATTGATTAAGCCTTGTTTAGTGATGATATAAGCTTTTGAATTAAGTTCTATGAAACGCACCACTTTTTCACTGTTCGTAAACGTAAAAAAGCGTGTGGCAGCTTCACCTTTGATTTCATAAATACCTTCCGAAGTCGTGGATAAAGAGTCGCGGGCAAAAAGGCGACCTGCCACAATGGTTAAGCTATCGGAAGTCAAAGCATTCGTAAAACCAATGACGCGTTTAAGTTGACCAAGTGCATTAAAAAGCCAAATACCATTATCCAACTGCGCTTCAAAATAATAATTGCCATTCAAAACGACACCTGGCTTATTGATTTCAAGTCCTAAATTACCTGTTACATTGGTGATAATACCATCCCCGATTTTATTATCCGTATAGGTTCTCATAAACCTTGTGTTATTGTCTTTTTTTGAAAAATATAAAAGCGTTCTATCTATTGCACCGATTGCCATTAAATAAGAATTTGTTTCAGTACAATTCGATGCCGCATCACAAGCACTACCTTCGGCATTATCATCTCTAAATTTTATTTTTTCTTTTTCTCCTTGTAAGCTTCTTAAAAAGAACCATCCACGCCTTGTCGGCAGACTAATGGCATTTTGTAAGAAATCACTATCATAAGTTTGGGACCATTTCCGGAAATTATCAATGAGGTTGTATTCTGTATAGAAATTGGGCAAATTGCTTTTCCGTTTTATAATCATATTGACATTGGGGCGAAGGATATTGTTAAAATCAGAAACAGTATAATTCACTTGCATTCTATCAATAGAAGCAATATTCTGTAAATTGTTTCGAATAGAATCATCCAATTCAGCAAAATCTATCTGATTAGAATAGACATTACCATTGTGTGAACTTAGCCGGTGATTGCCATTGCGCGGCTTTATCACAAACCACAACAAGGATGTATTATTGATACTATCCACACGGATAATATCACTGACGATGCTGTCGCGTACAATCGTTCTTTTCGTATTGGCATCCGACAAATCTGTTGACCGATAGAGCCAAAGTGAATCGCGCGTGCCGCGCGCCAGAAAGTAAACAGCATTATTGAAACTCGTGAAACTGCGCGGATTAGAGCTTTGACTGCCCACTGTGACATCTTGAATCAAGATTGCTGAGTTGGGAGGTTGAGTTTGAGAAAAAGAAGAAAAAAGTGATAAAACGAAAAGTGATGTAATGATAGCTTTCATGGTGTATGTTTCTTAATATTAAAGAATTAATAAAAATTGATATTCAAAAGTAAAGCCTTTTTTAATACAAAACACGGATTG
>JAYTON010000396.1:0-2832 GCA_043747725.1 Saprospiraceae bacterium | reverse complement strand
GTGCCATATTCATTGATGCGATTGTCATTGCAATAAATGGCGATAATGATGCAATGCGGCAGCGTACCTTCGTTATAAAGCCTTGTCAGCGTATCATACATACCCAGCGCGAACATGTCCTGACCATCGTTGAAGTAGATAGTAGGATACCGTTGCTTTTTTTGCTTCAAATACTGAGGGGGTAGAAAAACATCCACTTTGACACCGCGCTCCAAATATTTAGAAGGCACATTGAGATGTTTTACAATTATTTTATTACTATTGCTTGAAGAACCGATAAATTTGGCAATAATACTTTTAAAAAAATTCATTTGCTTGTTATTTAAAGTTGGGATATTAAAAATTAGCTATTTCAAAAAAACAAAATTATATTTTGAATTTTAACTAAATTAATTATATTAATTTTACAACAATAAATTAATGATTACTTAATAAAAATTTAATTTCGTAAAAGCCTATTTTTAAATTTGGAATAATGCATCAAATTACGTTAATTTTGCGCCACCAAAAGCAAAGAAAAGTTTTTTTACTGAAACAATACACAACCCTCTTGACTTTATGAAAGAAGAATATTTTAAATGGCATTCGCCGCATTTGGACAGAGATATTGAAATGTTGACATATGGTCACGCCGGTCATCCCGTCATTATTTTCCCTACTACGATGGGTCGATATTATGAAAGCAAGGATTTTAAACTGATAGAAAGCGTGCGGTGGTTTGTAGAAAACGGCTTGGTGCGATTGTATTGCCCCGATTCGATTGACCGTTTGAGCTGGTACAACCGCGAGGTACACCCCTCAGTAAAAGTGCTGAATCATATCCAATACGATAAATTAATTCGTTGGGAAATAGTCGAAACCATTCGTCAATACACGGGTAGCCCGCGCGTAGCGGTTGCAGGAGCGAGTTTTGGCGGCTATCATGCGGCTAATTTTGCTTTTCGCCATCCCGATGTGGTGAGCCATTTGGTTTCGATGAGTGGAGCGTTTGATATTAAGTCATTTATGCAAGGTTATTTTGACGATAATGTGTATTTCAATAACCCCGTTGATTACCTCGCAGGCTTGAATCATCCCGACCTTTGGCGCATGAAAATTATTTTAGGCACTTCCGAATGGGATATTTGCCGACCTGCCAATGAGCAATTGTCGGGCATTTTACAATCAAAAGGTGTGCAGCATTGGCTGGATATGCGTGGTTGGCAACAACATGATTGGCAGCTTTGGCGCGAGATGTTTCCACATTATTTGTCTTTGCTTTAGAAATTTGTATTAATTGAATCAAAAGCCTTGAGTTTAATTCATAAAAAAGGCTTAGTAAATAACAAAATCCGTTCATCCAAAAATTTGTAGTTCATGAAAAAAATAGGAATCTTATTTGGACAGGAAAATACCTTTCCGTGGGCGTTTATAGAACGCGTCAATGAAAAGAAAATAAGCGGTGTCGTAGCAGAAGCTGTTAGTATTGATAAAGTTATTCAAGGCGACCCGACAGAATATGCGGTGATTATTGATCGCATTTCGCAGGATGTGCCTTTCTATCGCGCTTATTTGAAAAATGCAGCCATTTCAGGCACGGCGGTCATCAATAACCCTTTTTGGTGGTCAGCAGATGAGAAGTTTTTTAACAATGCTTTGGCTGTAAAAATTGGCGTTCCGGTACCGAATACCGTCATCTTGCCTTCTAAAATGATGCCCGACGATACGACGGCTAATTCTTTCCGCAACTTGAAATATCCCCTCGATTGGGAGGCTATTTTCAAGTACATCGGCTTCCCGGCTTATATGAAACCCTTTGATGGTGGCGGTTGGAAATCCGTTTATAAAATCAATAATATGGAGGATTTCTTCGATAAATATACCGAAACGGGTCAAATCGTGATGATGCTCCAATCCGAAGTGGTCTTTGATTATTATTTCCGTTGCTATTGTCTGGGTGGTAAGTATGTGCATATCATGCCTTATGAGCCGCGCAATCCGCACCATTTGCGCTACGTGGTAGAAGGCGACCCTGCTCCGCAAGCCTTGTTGGATACGGTTCATGACTATGTTTTGAAACTGAATCATGCTTTGGGTTATGATTTTAATACTGTTGAATTTGGCGTTATGAATGGCATTCCGTATGCCATTGACTTCTGCAATCCTGCGCCAGATGCCGATATTCACTCAGTCGGGCAAGCAAATTTTGATTGGATTGTAGAAAATGCAGCGAATTTTGCCATTGAACGCGCCCTTGCGCACAAAGACGGCAGTAATAATTTGACTTGGGGTACTTTTGTCAAAAATGCAGTCGAAGGTTTGGGTGCTGACGCGCGCAATACCCACTTAATATCAGATGCCCCGAATACTGAAGCTAAACCAAAATCGACAGCTAAACCTGCTACAAAAACGGCTGTGCCTAAAGCAGAATCGAAACCAAAAGCGGATGTAAAAGCGAAAGCCGTAAAAATAATAACTTCTGTCAAGGATGATTTGAAAAAAATTGAAGGCATCGGACCTAAAATAGAAGAGATTTTGAATACTGCAGGCATTATTTCTTATGCAGATTTATCAAAATCAGGTATGGATGAATTGAAGTCTTTGCTCGCCACTGGCGGAAAGCGTTATCAAATCCACAACCCTTCTACATGGGCTAAACAAGCTCAATTAGCAGCCACTGGCAAATGGGATGAGTTGAAAAAATGGCAAGATGAATTGAGTGGTGGAAAGAAAAAATAGAAGACTTTTAAAGTTTTTCTCTAAGTACATGACAAAAAAGGCAAAGTCAATTTACGGATGCATACTTCAAAGGCATTTAACAGAGCCTGGGCTAATATTTCTAATCCGTAAGCA
>JAYTON010000395.1:0-2676 GCA_043747725.1 Saprospiraceae bacterium | reverse complement strand
CGCATACGGCTCAATCCCGCTGCCCCTGCCACTCATCCGATTATACTCGAAATGCCCGTTGAGGAATTAACGGGTAAGGCTGTCATCTTGGTGGACGATGTGGCTAATACGGGGCGGACGATATTTTATGCCATCAAACCGCTCTTGGAGGTAGTGCCTGCGAAAGTAGAAGTGGCTGTATTGATAGATAGAAAACACAAGTCGTTCCCGATTATGTCCGATTATGTCGGCTTATCTTTAGCAACAACTTTGAAGGAGCATATTGATGTCAAAATCCGAGATGTGGATGAGATGGCAGTATATTTACTGTAAATATAAACTGCTCCATTTTAAAACCTAAAAATACTGAGGGGGTGTTTCATAACAGAAGCACCCCCTCAGTATTTTCATATCCTCGCACTGATAAATCGTATTCTCGCAATGATATTTATGTAATTAATTCATTATAAATGATTTACGCTCTTGCCTATTACCCCATTACCTATAGTTAAGCGACTTTATGCAGCACCGATTTTACCTCTATTTTATCTTGAATCACTTGCTTTATTTTAGGCATCTGTTGCATAGTTGATTCGTAGCCGATTTCACAAAGCTCTTTCGTTTTACTCATATTAAATGAACTGAAATCGTGAATTTTTTCAGGAGCAATATAGACATCAAGCAATTTAACATTGGGCTTTGAATTAGTCCAAAGGCTGAGGTCTGTACAACGCTGGGTAATGCCAATAAACGAATCCAATTCTTTATTTGAAGTGACAACTACCTTCGGTTTAACATTGCAGCCAATCAACACATCGCAATGATCGCGAATGATTTGAGCAGGGAGGTTATTGGTAATCCCGCCGTCGGCATACAATTGTCCATCTATTTCTATGGGTTTAAAAAGCCATGGCACAGCACATGAAGCCATGACCTTATCAAATAAAGAGCCTGAATGAAAATGGATGGGTTTACCTAAATTCAAATTGGTAGCACATATATAGAGTGGGTGCTTGAGGCTTTCAAAACTATCCTCTTTGATATATTCACTGAGCTTCTCTTTGAGGTATCCCAACTTGACCCAACCTGCGCCAGGCATACCCACTAAACGGAATATTTTATAGAAACTGCTGCTGTTGACCATATTCACCATTTCGTCGGGTGAAAGTCCGGCTGCATACATGGAACCCATGATAGAGCCTGCGCTGGTACCTGAAATAATTTCGGGGTGAATATCATTTTCGAGCAAGGCGCGAATGACGCCTATGTGAGCAATACCTTTTGCGCCGCCACCTGAGAGGGTAATACCTATTTTAAATTTTGTAGCCATGTGATGGATGTTTTATGGAATTTGAGAATTACAATTTTCCAGTTTTATCTAAAATTATAATGATTGTATGACAAAATCAATACCACGAATGGATAACGATTGGAATGGATAAATTGTGTGATTAAGGATTTCAAATCTTAGTGCTATTATCTATTTTTAATTAAATTTCAGGAAAAACCGTAGAAATTTCAATTTTTATTCAAAATTAGACAAAATACTGAGGGGGTGCCTAATAGGATATTTAAGTAGCAATTTTAAGAGTTTTCAATATTTATTTTCATTTTTTTTGAATAAACAAAATTATATTTTAATTCGGGAAATAGTGGGCAAATAAAGACAAATATGCATTTAAAAAATATAAAGGTTTTAGATTAAAATCTTCAATAGTTAAGATTGAGTTAACATTTGGTTTCTTAACTTTGCCTC
Source organism: Saprospiraceae bacterium (assembly GCA_043747725.1). GTDB lineage: Bacteria > Bacteroidota > Bacteroidia > Chitinophagales > Saprospiraceae > JAAFJT01. The sequence goes on along the minus strand of JAYTON010000395.1, from coordinate 941 downwards.
GATTTCGATTCAAACTCTCACTATCTGATTCATTAATTAAAATCAAATCTTTACATGAAAAATAATTTCCTTACAAAAATTATGAGTATCAAGCAATTGATGTTCACTGCTCTTATTTTGATGAGTATTGGACTTTCAGCTCAAGTTACCACATCCAGCATTGGCGGTGTTATCAAAGATAAAAAATCAGGTGAAACCCTCATTGGCGCAAGTGTTGTTGCTACTCACGTTCCTTCAGGATCTCGTTATGCAGCAGTTACCAATGATGCAGGTCGCTTCTATTTGCCAGCGGTGCGTGTCGGCGGTCCTTACAAAATTGTTGTTTCCTTTGTAGGTTACAAAGAAGTTACTCAAGATGATATATATGCAGCATTGGGTACAACAGCTAACGTTAACCTTAATATTTCTGAAGATGCCTTAGTTATTTCGGAGGTGGTAGTCACGGCTGAAAAAGGTGGCGTTTTTGGCTCAAGCCGCACAGGGGCTTCTTCCACTGTCAACAGTGCGCAACTATCAGTTTTGCCTACTATTGGAGCTCGTTCATTGAATGATTTTACAAAATACAACCCTCAAGGCAATGGTCGTAGTTTTGGTGGTCAAGATGCTCGTTTGAATAGTATTACTATCGATGGTTCTGTTTTCAATAATGGATTTGGTTTGGGTAACTCTGCTATCGCAGGTGGTCGGACGGGTTCATCAGCTATTTCATTGGATGCTATCGAGGAGGTTCAAATCAACGTTGCGCCTTTCGATGTTCGTCAATCGGGTTTCGTAGGTGCGGGCGTCAATGCGGTTACTCGCTCTGGTAATAACGAACTGACCGGTTCGGCATATACAACTTTGAGAAATCAAAAATGGGTAGGTACTAAAGCGCGTGCTTTGCCAGTTTCTATTGGGAAATTTAACGAAAATGTATATGGCTTCCGCTTAGGTGGTCCAAT